>JAYSPO010000256.1:0-5690 GCA_043722015.1 Candidatus Kuenenia sp.
TGGGAGGATGTGCCGGACAGGCGATGGCGAAAACAAGCCGAATCGCTTGGAAACCGGCACTTTTTGTTGGCAAAGGACACCCACCCGAAGTGTCAACGAGGATGTCCGTCTAGCATCCTCGCTGACACTTCGGGTGGGTGCCAGTCACGACCGAGCGCAAACTTTTTTCGGCCACAAGGCTCGTTGAGTTTTTTGAGGAACACGCCCATGAACCCGTACTCATCGCTGGCCGATGACTTCTACATCAACATGAACTTGAACACCGAGATGCAGCTTCCCGCCGGCCGGGAAACGATCCTCGGATTCTTCGAGCGGGTGCAGAAGAAGTACCCGACGATGCGAAACTTCCACACGCGCGAGAACGGCGACTTTGTGCTGGAAGAGGACAAGGACATGGGTCACCAACGCTGGGTCACGCTCGAACCGCGCCGCGTTTGCAGCGGGCACATCAATCCGGACGAGGTCGATGATGCGGTTGAGCAGCACTCGCTGATCCTCGACCTCATCCCGTTCATGCTGTCAGTCAGCCCGCTCGATTGTGAGGCCCTCGATTTCATGATGGGCTTCGATTTTGCTTACCGAGGCAACCACGATGAACTCGTGGCGGAGGCCTTGGGCGTCGGATCGGCGATGGAAGGGATGCTCGACATCCCCGGCATGAAAGTGCTGAACTATGAGCCAACCATCACGATCGCCCTCGACGAATCGTGCCGTCGCCAGGCGCGGCTGATGATCGAGACCCGCACCAACGCCTACCAAGTTCGTCGCGGCGAGTTCCCCGAAGAGCAGATCAGCGTCTTCTTCACCGTCCGTCAGTACGGCAGTCTCGAATCCGACCTGTCCTACGAGCAAACGTTCTCACAACTCCGCACCACGGCCGAACAGCTTCTGGAATCGCACGTCATCGAACAGGTGCTACGACCGCTCCAGCAGGCGATCGCCACGAAGTGACCTGACGGGTTGTCCACGCGATCAAACGATTTTCAAGCGTGGAAGCCTGAACGATGAGGCAGGACTCGACATGGGAACCGGCATCGATCCGAAGGTGGACTATGCGTTCAAGCGAGTCTTCGGCAGCGAAGAAAATCGCAACGTCCTGCTGCATCTCATTAGGGCGATGATATACTTGAATCATCGCGAACAACGAATCAAAAACCGTGGATGCAAAGTCGGTTTTTGTGACAACGACGAATCTCTCCGTACTATTGCTTTTGGCGTCAGTAGCCAGTCCGACAGCAATGGTGGACGGCTTTCCCCAGTTCTGTGATCGACGAATCACTGATATCCATCGTTGCTTCAATCATGAACTTGGCTGAATGTGACGGACTAATTCTAGTTTTTGTTACTAAATTGACCGGCAGTTATCGCTTAAGCTATCCGAATCGATAACCTGCAGGCGAGGCAATGTCAAGAGGGGATTGAATTTTGTTCAGAACGGCGGATAGTCTGCACAGATGCTATTGCTCTGCTGTGGCGCATCGGGTAACAGCCGCGAGACTTGCATGGGTGTTCTCGGTTTCGTGATGTCGCGGCGCAGTCAGCGCCGATCAGATTAGGCTCAATTTATGTTTTTTTGCGGAATTTCCACACCTCATGCCGGAGGAACTAGCCATGCACGATAGAAATGAAGTCTGCGATTACATCATCCATCGCGTATTGGACGCTGAGGCGGGCCTCAATCACCTGAAACTCCAGAAGCTGCTCTACTACGTTCAGGCGTGGTACTTGGCTTTCACCAAGCAGACTCTCTTTGTCGGTGGGTTTCAGGCATGGGTGCATGGTCCCGTCAATCGCGACATCTACAACCGATTCTCGGTAACTAAGTCGCTCTACTCCGAGATTGATGTTACCGATTGCACTTTGGGGTTTGTCCCTGAAACACTCTCTGAGGATGCTCGCCTTCATGTCGATTCGGTTCTTGACGTCTATGCCGGGTTCACGGGGGATCAGCTTGAGCAGCTTACGCACCAAGAGTTGCCGTGGACGGAAGCAAGGAAGGGATGTCAGCCCTACGAAAGATGCGAGAGGCTGATTTCTGAAAAAACGATGGCCGAATACTACGGTGCGCGCGTGGAGGGCACATGACAGCCCGGAAGCCCGTCCTAGCTGCTAAGCCAAGTAGCCAACATCCCACCACCCCTCGTCCATTGGAACACAAGCAATGGACGTTTTCGTTTCGTTACTTCCGCCAAATCGAATTCTTCGGACTTTCCGAAGCTGACGCTACGTGGTTTGTCTCGCTAATTCAACGCCTCACAGTCCTATCGCAAGAGCCGCTTGAAAGGATGAAGTCCGACGCGACCGCGAAAGACGCTTGGCGGTATCACCATATCAACTGGTCTCAAAAGAACATCCCCATTCAGAGGTCGGACTTGACGTGGGTGGCCCCGAGGTATCGCGACAACGAAACAGAATATCCTCTTATACAGTTCATGGTGTCGCAGTCGCTTGGTCGCGTTGTTGGGTTTTGGGACGAAGACCGAGTGTTCAACATTGTTCTTCTTGACCATCTCCATAATTTGCAGCCAACGAAGTCTTTCGCGTACCGCGTTGATAAGTGTTCGCCGGTGGATTGTCGTTACACATCAATCCTAGGTGCCATCGAGAAAGCACGGGTCATTGCATGCAACGGTAACAACTGCCCGAGCTATCATGCGATGCAAAATCTCCCGATTTTTGAAGAGACACACACCGCTATTCTCATCCGGGTGGACGATTTAATTGCGGCGGAACTCACAAAGAGCGTCGATGCGGGATACAGCCTGCATGACATTTTTGAACTGGGGTTAGGCTGCGCAAATGCGCAGTCACCGAAAGCGTGAACGAGCATGTCACTCGTTCGATTTCGGCGGCAGATTCCGCCGCTTCACGCCACCGGACTCACCCTTGGCCTTCAGTCGCTTCCGCATGGCCTTCCATTTCTTCTCTTCGGCTTCGACTTCCGCCTTGGGTACGGAAACCAACTTGCCGAGAAGTGCGTCAAAATCACTAGCGGCGAGGGTCGTTTCTGGTCGATTCTTCGTCATAACTGCTACCAGCTTCCTGCTTTTGCATTCGTGGCACGGGAATCGCCGGTATCCACGATGGGGACAAAACCCTAGAATTGCAGGCACATTATGACAGGAAGTCGTTCAGTAGCAACGGGCATCCGACGCGGCTAGCATGGCCGATGAAGAAACCATTGGCAGCGTCAACTTTGCGGTGGCAGGACGACATGACTGTTCCTTCGTGGCGTAGGAGATCGGCGGGGTACGACGAGCATCACCGTGCCGGACCAGAAGATTGGCGCATTAGCAAGGCCAGGGCACTGTCAAAGCGCAAGGCTCAGTACAATCCAACAACAGTAACAAAGGATCGCTGGGTCGAACTGGAAGAGTATTGCATTGCGGCGTGTTTAGCTGCGAATGATGCTTCTGGAATGGCCGTCAGAGCCATAACCGATTTGCATAACCCAGATCTAAGGCAGCACAAGTTTTGGATGGACTGTCGCGTTCACTTCAATGATCCGAATTTCACTGCGGGCTATTGTTCAGAGAAAGCAGTTCCTTTCATTTTAGTAAAGTGGTGCTCCTCCGGCTTCTTTCATGGCCAGCCAGCAACCATTGAACTTCTGAAGAATCTCGGAGCCGACTTATGACACAAATGACCCCCACCGCTCCGCAAGGCTGGCGTGTAGTCGGTCGCCTTCGGGATACTGAGCACCCTGAGTTGCTCAATGTGGCAATGGTCGAGTTGTCGTATCCATCAAGCGACATCCTGATCTATGCCGGATGGGAGCCAGAAGAAGACGCGGCAGGACATTATTTTATTGGCGTGCTTCAGGGATGCGACATTCTTGGCGACGAAGCGACGGCCAGCGACATGGAGTCAGCGGCCCGGATGCTGTTTCTCTTAGCGGAGAAACACCAGCCAAACACCATTGTTTCGTCGGACCTTCGTTTCCGCGACCAAGACACCGACATCGTGGTCGGCGGGTCTGGATGGTTCCCGACAATCCCATTCCAAGTGGGGTACCGGACGAGTGATCGTTCGCGTTTAGTGTATTCGTAGAAAACTGGATATTTCATTCTCATGGCCACGCCAGCCTACACAATCTGCGCAGGAAACAAGTCCGAGGACCGCGAGACAAATGCTCTCAGCCTCTTTGCGATTGTTGAACGTGTTGCTATGGATGCTTTAGGAAAAACGGAACCAAGTGGTACGCCAGAACCGGAGGCGACTGCGAGTCCTGCGAAGGTTCCTTCAGCATTCACCGCTATTGTCCTTTCTGTATGGCTAAAAGACGATTCCGATTATGGTGCAGCGTATGAGGCTGAATTCTGCATGGTATCGCCTTCAGGCGATGCAATCTCAACCCCTCTACCGTCGTTCACAATGATGAAAGACGCTGGTTCGTTTCTTCACCGAATCATGGTCAGGCTTCATGGCCTTCCGCCATTGAATCAAGGCGGAGTCTGGATGATGGAAACTAGAATCAGGCTGGCTGGTTCTACTGGAGAATGGATAAAGCAGGGCTATCCGTTAGTGGTTGATGTAACGGATGAATATGTATCAGTCGCCAATAAACACATATCAGACAATGAGACGACCGTTGTCAGTTAGGAGTCCTTCCCGATCAGAGCGGCATACTCGATTCGTCGGCCAATCGTTCCGCTCATCGTCTGGCAAAACCGCCTGTAGTCGTTCCCCTTCCGCTCGTTGAACCGGAACGCCTGTTCGTCCAAGTAGCGGAATAGGTGCCACTCGCGAACCGAGATGTAGGTTCCGTTCAGAGTGCGCTTGAGCAGGCTCCAGAAGTTCTCAATTCCGTTGGTGTGAACGACGCCTTCAACGTAGCTCACGGCATGGTCGATCACCTTGTGAACGTAGGCGTCACGCAAGCGGCGGTATGAGGGGATCGCGTCGGTGTAGACCGTCGCTCCCGGCTCGACGACTTCTCGCACTTTCGGATCAAGCGTGACACGGCGAGTGTTAGGAACGACTCCGCAGACAACCCGTCCGCCGCGTTGCAGCATCCCTTGTACGATGACTTTGTTCATCATGCCAGTTCCGGTGATTCGCTTGCGGCGGGCGGCAGCGTGCATGTTGCTGGCCTTGCCACCAATTCCGGTTTCGTCCACTTCAACTTCGCCGGACAACTTGGTGAACGTGCCAGCTTTCATGGCCAATCGGATTCTGTGCAACATGAACCAAGCCGTCTTCTGAGTCACGCCAAGCGCCCGACCGAGTTCGTGTGAACTGATTCCGTTTTTCGCGTTGGCGATGCACCACACGGCAACGAACCACTTGTCCAGACCGAGCGGGCTATCCTCAAATATCGTTCCCACCTTGGTTGAGAACTGCTTGCGGCAATCCTTCGCTTTGCATTGGAACATCCGGCGGCTCTTGATTTCGCCGACGTTGGCTCCGCCACACTTGGGGCAGCATATTGGACCGTTTGCCCACTTCACTTGAACCATGTGCTCGTGACACACGGTCAGGTCGGTGAAATGACGGACGGCTTCGAGTAGTGTTGTCGGGTGGTCGGTGGTTTTGCTCATGATGGCCGGATTCTACAGAACCGCCATTAATGAGTCAAGTATATCATCACCCTCCACACCATCGATCTCATGCCATGGCAGGACAAGGAACTGCGCCTGCGCTTGGTTGACAAGGCCACGGGGGCATGGGGCAGCATCGGCATCGACCGT
>JAYSPO010000257.1:0-1312 GCA_043722015.1 Candidatus Kuenenia sp.
TGTCGGGGACGGGCTGAACCTGATCTATTCCTCCAACAGTGACTCCAAACCCATCATCGCAGTCGAAGTCGACTTCAACGGCGGCACCCCGACATCCCTCGAAGGCATACTGACGTTCAATGGCGTGGCGGGCTCAACCGTCTACTACAACACGACCGGCATTTCCGGGACGACGCGGTTGCGGTTCGCCCAGCAGGCCGATGCGACCAGTCTGGCGTCTGGGAAATACGCATGGTCCATGTCGTTGTCGGGAAAGTATTCCGACGGATCATCCAGCACGCGGGCGTACACCGGATCAAGTTATGTCGTGAACTGGAACAGCAATACCGAAGGCGATTCCTGGAATCTCAGCGACATGGACCGGCTCGCGTCAGTGTCCGGCGGAATGCTGTGGATACAGGGTGATGACACAACGGCACTGTTTACAGGAACGAGCACCTATACGAGTCCAGCGGGTCCCTATGCCTTCTCCACTCTCGTTCTGAACGGCGGTGGAACATACACGCTCACCGATCAGTACGGCAACAAAATCAATTTCTCGTCAAACGGCAACGTCACATCACGAGTCGATGCGGCCGGCAATTCCACGGCGTATGCCTATGTCGATGGAGACAGTGACGGCCAGACAGACGATCTGTCCACCGTGACCGATCCGTGGGGTCGCGTGACGACATTCGCCTATTCCGGGGGATTGCTGGCCAGGGTGACCGACAATGCGTCGCGCGTGACGACGATCGGACACGACAGTCAGGGGAGGATTACTACAGTCACGAGACCGGATCCGGACGGCGCGGGATCGCTCACGAGCCCTGTGACGACATACGGCTACTCGGGGACGACCCGAAAGCTCGTCACAATCACTGACCCGCTGAGCCATGCCGCGACAGTTGCGTACGATTATCTGGGACTCTTCGATCAGATCACTGCGGCCGACGGAGGCGTGCAGAAACTGGATCCGTATCAGTCCCGAGGGATTCCGGCGAGCGGCACAGGGACAGTCGGTAACCCGGCGACTCCCTATCTGCCAAATTCGACCGGCAATCTTTATTCCGTCTATACCGATCCGCTGAATCAGGTCTCGAAGTCGATCTACAACTCATTCGGTCAGGTCACGACTTTCATCAATACGCTGGGCTACACCACGACTGCGGTGCGCAACAGCAACGGGCTCGTCACGCAGTTGACTCTGCCAGACCCGGACGGAGCCGGCTCGAAAGTTTCCCCGGTCTGGAATTATCAGTACAACAGCAATGGAAACCTGACGCAGCTCGCCATCGGCAGTGACGTCCAGACATGGGTTTACGATTCGCTC
>JAYSPO010000258.1:0-10935 GCA_043722015.1 Candidatus Kuenenia sp.
TGGAGACTCTGCTGAACCTTGAAGCGGTCGATAAAATTGATCCGCAGCAGCGCGTGTCGCCACCCAGCCGGGAACTACTGGCTCAGGGCATCGGGAACGTGGTCGCTGGGTTGATCGGCGGCATTCCCATCACGTCGGTGATTGTCCGCAGTTCCGTTAACATCAACGCCGGTGGCCAGACGAAGCTCGCCGCGATCGTGCATGGTGTCCTGCTCCTGATCAGCGTCTCGCTCCTGCCGCTGTGGTTGAACATGATTCCGTTGTCATGTCTGGCAGCGATTCTGCTCGCCACGGGCGTCAAACTCGCCAGCCCGAAGCTGATGAGGCGGATGTGGAACGAGGGCCGTTATCAGTTCATCCCGTTTGCACTGACCGTGATTGCGATCGTCCTGACCGATCTGCTGATCGGAGTTCTGATCGGGCTGGCTGTCAGCCTCAGCTTCATCCTCAACAGCAATCTTCGCCGCCCGATCCGCCGTTTCGTCGAGAAACATCTGGGTGGCGACGTACTGCACATTCAACTGGCCAATCAGGTCAGTTTTCTGAATCGCGCCGCCCTGTTGAAAGTTCTCGATGCGGTGCCGCGCGGCGGTCAAGTGTTACTTGATGCTCAGAACACGGACTACATCGACCCCGACGTGCTCGACCTGCTGCGAGACTTCGCGGAGCAATCGGCACCGGCACGCGGCGTGACGGTGAGTTTGCTCGGGTTCCGGGACAGGTATCAACTCGTTGATCGAACGCAATACGTGGACTACTCCACGCGCGAACTCCAGAGCAAACTCACTCCGCAGCAGGTGCTGCAAATCCTGAAAGACGGCCACGACCGGTTTCGCACGGGTCAACGACTGACCCGCGACCTCGGTCGCCAGATCCGCGCCACGTCGGGCGGGCAGCATCCCCTGGCCGTGGTCCTCAGTTGCATCGACTCGCGCGCACCCGCCGAATTGATCTTCGACCTGGGGTTGGGCGACATCTTCAGCATCCGCATCGCCGGGAACGTCATCAGTCGCGAAGTCGTGGGCAGCATGGAGTATGCGTGCGCCGTGGCCGGGGCCAAGCTGATTCTGGTCATGGGGCACACGCGGTGCGGTGCGGTGACTGCCGCCGTCGAGCTGGCCTGCTCGGCTGACACTGCGGCCCAAGCCACTGGCTGCCAGCATCTCGAACCGATCATGCAGGTCATTCAGCAGTCGATAGACCCGCTGATCTGTCGGCGACTGGAACAGTTGTCGGATTCCGAAAAAGAAGCATTCGTCAACGCGGTGGCTCGCGACAACGTGGCCCGCGTAGCCAAGATGGTGCTCGGACAAAGCGAGATGCTCAACGGCCTTCACAAGGAGGGTCGAGTCGCAATCATCGGCGCGATTTACGACATCGTCACGGGAGAGATCGAATTCTTGCCGCATGCGGATGCGTACGCCGAAGTACCGGTCCCTGAGCACCAATCTGAGACAAAAGGTTTTGACAACGCTTCGAAAATGGAGCGCACAGGGTGATAGATTTGAACGAAAAGGGTTTGATGGTGTTAAGGGAGGGGCCGCCATTTTGTTTAATGAAGGGTCGACGCTCCTGATCGTTTTCACTGCTCTCCGGCAATTGGCCTTTCAAGACAAATGAATCAAAGATCGCGAGCTTCATTAACTGTAGTCGGATCGCATGGGAGTCCTCGAAAATCATGAGTGAAATCTCTGGTACAATGCAAATCGTGAATTCCTCGGACACAGGAGTACCGAGCCTATCCTCTTTGATGACGCGAGAGCGTTGGATTGAAGTCGGACGCATCGTGCTCACGGGGTTGATTGCGTTGCTCTATTGGCAGCAGTTGGTGCCGGTGCAAATCCTGTGGGTGGCAGTCGCCATCGGGTTGTATCCGCTCGTCAAAACCGGACTCCTCGACCTCATCCATGAACACAAAATCGGCACGGAGATTTTCGTGACCGTGGCGACCCTCGTCGCGGTGCTCGGTGGCGAAACCGTCGCCGGCGCGGTGCTGATGGTGATTATCCTTATTGCGGAGTTCATCGCCGAGTTGAACACCGATCGCGCTCGCGCTTCCATCAAGTCGCTGATTGGTTCGGTTCCGCAGATCGCCCTCGTGCGCGGCACCGCAGGTGAGCGAAGTGTGCCCATCTCAGAGCTGCTGGTGGGCGACGTCGTGCTGGTGCGCGCCGGTGAAAAGATTCCCGTCGATGGAAAAATCTGCGGCGGCACGGCCTCGGTGAATGAAGCACCCATCACCGGTGAGAGTCTGCCCAAAGAAAAGAACACGGGCGATCCCGTCTTCGCCGGCACGGTTGTCGAAGCGGGCGCTCTGGATATCACCACCGAGAAAGTCGGCGGCGATACCACTTTTGCGCGCATCATCGCGCTGGTCGAAGGGGCCGAAGCCGAACAAGCCCCGGTGCAAAAACTCGCCGACAAAGTGGCGGCGTGGCTCATCCCGGTGGTCTTCGTTTTTCTGGCCGTGGTGTATTTCGTCACGCGCGACGTGAGGACCATCGTCACGCTCATGATTTTCACCTCGCCCGCCGAACTGGGGCTGGCCACGCCCCTCGTCATGATCGCCGCCATCGCCCGTGCGGCGCGCAGTGGCATCCTGGTGAAAGGCGGTCTCTACCTGGAATCACTGGCCAAAGTGGACGTGATGATCTTCGATAAAACCGGCACACTTACGGCCAACAAACCGGAAGTCGTCCGAGTGGAGTTGCTCGCCGCAACGTTGACCGAAGCCGAATTGCTGAGTCTGGCCGCCGCTGCCGACCGGCGCTCGGCACATCCTCTGGCCAAGGCCGTGGTGGATTATGCAGCCCGACAGAATGTGACCGTGCCAGAGCCGGACGCCTACGAACAACTGCGAGGGCGAGGCGTGAAGGCCACCGTCGCCGGAAAAGCCGTGTTGGTCGGGAACCCGGCGCTGTTGCGGGAAAATGGAGTGACTCTTTCCGAGGCCGAGGAATCCGGCGGTGAAACTCCGGTGCATGTCGCGGTGGACGGACAATTGGCGGGCGTCATTTTCATTGCTGATCCGTTGCGACCGGGCGCACGAGAGGCTCTGGCGAGACTGAAAGCCACGGGCGTGAAGCGGATCGTGATGCTGACCGGCGATAACGCGGCGACGGCCCAAGCCGTCGCGTCTGCTTTGGGCGTGGACGAAGTGCGTGCCGACTTGATGCCCGAAGACAAAGTCACGGCCATCGCGGAACTGCAACAGCAGGGACACCGCGTGGCGATGATTGGCGACGGCATCAACGACGCGCCCGCTCTGGCCCGCGCCGAGGTCGGCATCGCGATGGGCGGTGGCGGTACTCAAGCGGCGCTCGAAGCCGCCGATGTCGCTTTAATGACCGACGACTTAGCCAAAATTGTCACGGCCCGCGCCATCGCGCGACGGGCTTACCGGACGATTCAGGAAAATCTGTTCGTCGGCGTCGGAGTGGTTCACGTCTGCGGCATTACAGCGGCCTTGTTGGGGTGGATCGGGCCCATTCAGGCGGCCATTCTGCACCTGGGGCCGGACGTGTTGGTGTTCTTGAACTCCGTCAAGTTGCTGCATGTCCGCATTGAAGACGGTTAATTCATCGTTCGTACCGGCCAGTGGAAGCCCTAGGTGCCGAACGATTGCGCCGCTCCGTTCATACACGGCTCTTAAAAGTCCACCGGCAGAGTGTGCTCGGAGCAAAACTGAGTATCGCAGACACAACGAGAAAGAATTGGAGGACAATCATGTTTTCACTCATCATCCGATTCATTATTCCGGCGCTGATCATCCTGATCGTTTCGGAGCTTGCTCGCAGATCACCGCGACTGGGTGCTTTGCTGCTGACATTGCCGCTGATCAGCATTCTGGCATTTGGTGCCGCGTGGCTGAAAGATCATGATTTGAAGAATGTTTCACGTCTGGCCCGTGAGACTCTGATTCTGGTACCGCTTGGACTTCCCTTCTTTTTGCCGCTGGCGTATGCTGAGAGGTTTGGGCTGGGATTCTGGACAGCGATGACTATCGGCTTCCTGCTGGCTTCCACGACTATTGGGGTCTGGTTTGTTTACGGACCAAAGTGATGTGATTTATTCAGTTGATCGGAATTCTGCGGCCACCTTGACTCAGAACGGCAGTGTGATCATTGAAATGTGTGAGCCCTTTCGGGCTGATTTGGTCGTCGGAGAGTGACTGTAAATCTCACTTGGTCCTGGAATTCAGATAATATACTTCGATATGAAGTTCTTCATCACTACCGCGTTATTTACGATTACGGCCCTCGCCGAGATTGTCGGTTGCTATCTGCCGTATCTTTGGCTCCGCGAAGGGAAGTCGAGTTGGCTATTGCTGCCAGCGACCTTGAGTTTGACGTTGTTTGCCTGGCTTTTGACACTGCATCCAACAGCGGCTGGTCGTGTCTACGCGGCATACGGTGGGGTCTATATCACCATCGCAATTCTTTGGCTTTGGGTGGTCGATGGTGTCAGACCGAATCGTTGGGACTTACTCGGTGTGGCAGTTTGTCTAGTCGGAATGGCTATCATCATGTTGTCACCGAAAACCTGAATGGACTCACAACCTCCCCATCCGCAACGCAATCTGGGGTTGGGGGCTGGTGACTCGTGTTGAACGGCGAAGTCCGATCAGCGTTTGCGAAAACGGATCGACAAGCCAGTGCCGCAGAAGTAGTCATCGGCGGCATCATTGAGCCCAACGCCGGCACGGATGTCCCATTGAATATCGTCGTTGAACAGAAATGTGAATCCACCGTTGCCATAGTGTTCCACTTGAGCCGTATCTGCATTGTCTGGCATCAATGCAAACCATTCGGTATATATTCCGACTCGATCGTGCAGTGAATAGCCCACTGTCCATGATTGAGCCCATTCCGTGAAGCCCGCGCCGGTCGCGGAATCCACCGCACGATTGACTTGTGTACTCCCAGCCGTCGTCAGGCAGTCCGTGACATCCCAGCCGTACAGCCAGTTGACACCGGGCAGCACCTGATCGTTTGTAAAAGTACTGCCGCCTGTCGGGATAGTCATTTGCGGGACGAGCGCCATTTCGGGCAACATGCCGTCCTGAGTTGTCAGCCCAAGTTTCGCCCCAAGATACAGATCTTCGGCTCCATCATTCGAAATAAAGCCAACGTTCTCCTGCAGAAGGTTTGCGGCGAGTCGCAGTTCCAGCCAATTGATAGAAGTTCCAATACGAAACAGTGCCTCCGGAGTCGAATGAGATTCGGTGGCAGCACTGTCATTGTCGTGTGTAAATGTGTAGCCCATTTCCAACTGTGCAACACCAGCTCCCACGGTTGAGCTGGCTTCAGTAAAATCCGGACGATCCGTCGTAATCGGCCCGAGCGGTTCGGATGAGCTGCTTTCCGAAGCGGATTGCCAGTTCAGCAACGTTGGAGAACTCAAAATTGAGGACTGTTGTGAGAATAATGAATCGTTCAGATTGCCTCGGTCGCGCTGATACTGAACGCCTTGTCCAAGTACGTCATTCGTCGATACTCCGAAGACAATGGCCGATGTGAAGAACCACAGAAATCGCAAACGTAGAAAGCTGTATGCCAGAAAGAGGAGCTTCATGTCGGTTGAACACCTGAATGTGAAAGTATCTCTGCCATCACTTCAAACGGCGTTTCAAAGTATTCAACCGCAACCTCAATTGTACCCTGCGCTACATTTGGTCTTCTAGCGTGCAGTACCCTTGGGCTGAAGCGGCAGATGCCGCCGAACCTTGCGTACCCATCACAACCTACTACGACGGCAACTTGACGGACTTTTGCCAACTCGAGATGCGGCCTACTTGCCGCGATAATTCAGCAGCCGGAGCGCATTGAACACGACAAGTAGTGTCGAACCTTCGTGGAATACGACGGCGGCTCCCATTTGCAGCCCAAAGATCGTCGCAGGGACAAGGAACGCGACCATACCCAGACTGAACCATAGATTCTGGCGAATGATGCGACTCGTCTGTCGACTGAGTCCAACAGCGAATGGAAGATGACTCAGGTCATCTGCCATCAATGCGACGTCGGCAGTTTCAAGAGCCACATCGGAACCAGCCGCGCCCATCGCAATTCCGACTGTGGCATTTGCCATTGCGGGAGCGTCGTTGACACCATCGCCAACCATGGCCACGCCACCTTCTGCGCTGAGCCGCTTAATCGTGGCCACCTTGTCGTCGGGCATCAGATCACCCAGAGCTTCATCAATGCCGACGTCTTTGGCGACAGCGCTGGCGACCTGTTGATTGTCACCCGAGAGCATGATCATACGCTTGATGCCCAGCTCCTTCAGGCGGGTAACAACAGTCCTTGCCGCTTCGCGCGGCGTGTCCATCATACCCAGCACACCGAGGTAAGTGTCACCGCGCCGGACGATCATTATCGTGCGTCCGCTGGCCTTCAGTTTCTCGACAGACTCACGCAACGCGACCGGGAGTGGTGGTCCCTCAACTTCCACGAAGAGGCTGTCCTTGCCAATGTAAACCGGCTGGCCATCCACCGTGGCTTTGACACCGCGGCCGGTAATGCTTTGCACGTCGTGAGCTTCGGGTAGTCGAGAGTCCAGAGTCGAGAGTCCAGAGTCGGAGTTTGGCTCTTGACTCGTCGCGTTGCTTTGCTCTTGGCCTTGGTCTCTTGGCTCTTGACTCTCTCGACTCGCCTCTAGTCTCTTCTTTCCGTCGCGGACAACCGCCGCAGCCAGTGGATGGTCGCTGAGTTTTTCCACGGCTGCGGCGACTCGCAGCAATTCATCTTCAGCCACGCCCTCGCAACTGACCACATCGGTGAGTCGAGGTTTGCCTTCCGTCAGTGTGCCCGTCTTGTCGAACGCGATTGCACCGAGCCGTCCCAGATTCTCCAGCGGCCCGCCACCTTTCATCAAAACACCCCCGCGAGCTGCGCGGGCGATTCCGCTCAGGACGGCGCTTGGCGTTGAGATGGCCAGCGCACACGGACTGGCTGCGACCAGCACTGCCATGGCCCGGTAGAACGAAGTACTGAAAGGTTCATCGATCACGGTCCATGCAAACAGCAGTACAACAACGAACGCGATCGATCCAGGAACAAACCAGCGTTCGAACTTGTCCGTGAACCTTTGTGTTGGCGACTTCTGAACCTCCGCCTCATTCACCATTTGCACGACACGGGCCAGTGTGGATTCGCTGGCAAGCCGGGTGACCTGAATCTCCAAAGCACCGCTGCCGTTGATGGTTCCCGCAAAAGCGCGATATTGCGATTCGAGTTGGTCTGGCTTTACCGCCGCCTTCTGAGCGTCATCGACGGCGATCTTATCAACCGGCACACTTTCGCCTGTGATCGGCGCTTGGTTGACGCTGCCTTGTCCTTTCACTACGAATCCATCTGCCGGCAGTCTCTCATTCGGTTTGACGACGACGATATCGCCCACCCGGAGTTGCTCCACCGGCACTTCCACTGTCTGACCGTCACGACGGACGATTGCGGACTGCGGCGAGAGTTCCGCGAGCGCTTCGATCGCACGCTTCGCGCGTCCCATCGCGTAGTGTTCCAGTGAATGTCCAAGGCTGAACAGAAACAACAAAAGAGCGCCTTCGGACCACTCCCCAAGTGTGGCCGCACCAATTGCTGCGATCAGCATCAGTGAGTCGATTTCGAAACGGCCCGCACGGATGTTTTCCATTGCCTCGCGGACCGTAAAGTACCCGCCAAAAAAGTAGGCCGCCACGTACAGAATCCATGGCCCCCATGACGTCAAGCCGCTGAAAGACAGCAGCCACCCGATCAGAAGTAAGCCGCCGGATGTCGCAGCAAAAATCAGTTCCGTCTTGTCGCCAAGCAGACCGCCATGTTCATGCTCGTTGTCTTTCTCGTCATGTTGGATTTCTGCATCATCGCGTTTCTCCGGAACAAGCAGAGGCACATCGTCAACAGCTACGCCGATCTTCTGCAATTCCTTGCGCACGGCCCCTTCGCTGGTCAACTGTCGGTCGAATTCAATATGGATTGATCCGACCGGAGAAACTGCCGCTTCCAGCACACCAGGAATACCCTGCGTTTGCGACTCGACCGTGCGTGCATGCCGAGCGTGCATGGGCTTCGACTTCAGCTGCAAGTGCCCGAACCGTTCGGCAAGTGCCATCCCGGCTCGTTGGGCCAATTCGCGAACCTCAGCAATCGAAACCTGATCGGCATCAAAGTGGATACAGATCTGCCACTTAGACTCCCCGAGCAGGTCGGTGACGTGTGCATCAGTAACCCCATCTTTTGCTTTGAGCAGGTCGATGAGTCGCTGGACACACGCATCACTACGATCCGGAATTTCTGGCAGCAACAGGCCAAGTTCTAACTGTGTCTTACGGGCCACGTTTTTCTACCTTAGTGTTTGTGCCCGTCGTCATGTTTGTGGTCAGCGTCGTGATCGTGTTCGATCTTGCCCGAGAATGACTTTCCGTCGATCATCACAACGAGCTTTGCCGCCGCGTCATGATCGTCGAGATCTTTTGCCAGCTCTTCATCTTTGATAGAGAAGTGTGACGACTTGCCTTCCGGGTCTTCGCGATCGGCGAGCAGCTTAAACTGTTCGGCGTTGCCATCGTGCGTGATGTTGATGGTCAGTTCCGTGGCGTCAATTGGTACTGCAGCCTTGGCGGCACTGTCGAGAATATAGACGGATACGCTGCCGCCTTCTCCATGCACAACTTCCGCGTGAAAGTCTTCATTCCCAAGCTCCACCAGATCGCCATGGTGTGGACCTTCGCTGGGATGAGCGTGCTCGTCTTGTGCCCCGGATTCGGGTGGGCCATCGGTCACCACAGGAGATCCTCCGGTCGCAGACGAAGGATCTGAACCCGACTCACTGCATCCGGCCAGCCAGAGCACGGTAAGACCCGCGACAGGCAGGCACAGGACACGCAACGATCGGAACTGCAATTGAAAACGAATCATAAAACACGCCTCACAAGAAACAGAAAAACAGTCCTTCCGCTGACAACGCATCAGCGAAAGAACTGTGATTACACAATTTGAATCGAGCCCGCATTCGGGGGCAGCCATTTCAGGCCGCTTCTGAACGAACGTCCGACTGCTCACGAATCGTACCATCCCGCAGCACAAGCCGTCGTCCGGCACGTGCCGCTGCTGCCAGGTCGTGAGTCACCATGACAATGGTGCGGCCCTCAGCGTGGCAATCATCGAACGCTTTGAGCACAACTTCTCGACTGTCCGGATCCAGGTTTCCGGTTGGTTCGTCGGCCAGGATGATTTGCGGATCGTTCACAAGCGTTCTGGCCAATGCCACACGCTGCTGCTGACCGACGCTCAGTTCCGATGGCTTATGGTTCAGCCGGTCCCCTAAGCCGAAACGACGCAGCATGGTCGTTGCCAGCGAATCCTGCACGTCCTGGGAGTCACCGTTCAAGCCTAATGGGATCTGAACATTTTGCAACGCGGTCAGATATGGGATCAGATTAAATGTCTGAAACACAAACCCCATCCTTGCGAGACGAATGGCCGAACGTGCGGCAATCGTCTGCTCATACAACGACCTGTTATCCAGATAGATGCGTCCGGCGGTTGGAGACAGCATTCCGCCGAGCAGTGACAACAGTGTTGTCTTACCACTGCCACTCGGACCAATCACGGCGACATACTCACCCGCTTTAATCTGCAGGTGCTCGCATTGGAGTGCAGTCACGGTCTGGCCGTGGCGAACATACGTGCGAATGACGTTTTCGAGTCGGATCATCGATCACACCTCCTGAAAGCAAAGACAAGGATCCAGTTTCGCTGCCTGGCGAGCGGGAAACCAGGCGGCCACGACAGCGACAACCGTGGCTGCGACAATTGACAGAAGTGCCAAACTCCACAGTGGCGTGATTTCAACTCCCGCCCATTGTGGGCCAGCGATGATTGCCGTCACGAGCCCCAGCAGGCAGCCAATCGTACCGGCGGCCACACCAAGGATCATTGCTTTCATCAGGAACAGCCTGAGCACGAAACCGGGAGTCGCCCCAATGGCCATAAGTGTCCCGATTTCTCGTCGCCGTTCGCGAACATTGGCTGCAATCGCACTTGCCAGACTTGCGCCACCAACGACGACCAGAATTCCCAGCACGAACCAGGAGGTTCCGGCCATCAGGCGATTGACGCCGACCTGTGTCTGAACAACCTGTGACACCGTGACGACTCGGACATTTGGCAGCAACTTGCTTAGTTCCGGGACCAGGTCACCGGCGGCATCTTCGCAGCATCCGATGACCTCAATTGCACTCACCACTTCGCCTGTTTTCGCCAGTTCCTGCACGGTATGCAGGTGGGCGAACACTCGCGAATCATCGACAGTGCCGGTGCGAGACAATGTCCCAAGCACCGTAAACTTGCCACCCAGCATTTCGACCGTATCGCCGTCGGAGAATGCTGAGCGTTCAGCCACGTCAGCACCCAGGACGATCTGATACCTCTCAAGGTTATCGATTGAACGTGATGTGTTCAGTGACTCGGGAGTACCGTCCGCATCGGAAGGACCATGACTGGCTTTTGTGCAGCCTTCATGTTTCTTCGGCGTGAACATGGCTGCTGTCTGCCATGCTGCCTGAGCCGTGAATTCACTCTGCGGCAGGATGCCGGTCAGCGTCACGTCAAGGCCGCCCATTTTTGCGGGCATGCTAAGTTTAGGAGTAACCTTTTCTACTCCCGGCAGACCAGCCATCAGGACTTCGGAGACATGCTCCTCCGGCAGAGTCAACCCGTTTCGATCTGCGGCATAGTAATTCTGAAGTGATGCATCTCTCGGAAGGATCAGGATGTTGGCACCAAGACTTGAGAGCTGTCTTGAGACTTCCTGTTCCGAATGCACAGTGACATGACGAATGGCGACCAGCGCGGCAACGCCGAGCAGAATCGCGATGCTGCTGGACACAACCGACCACGGTCGTTCCCGCAATTCGTTCCAGACAAGTGATCT
>JAYSPO010000259.1:0-8378 GCA_043722015.1 Candidatus Kuenenia sp.
GACGGCTACGGCTATCTCCCGGTTCCGTGATGCCGACGCGCGTCGGCAACTCTCACAACACCATCGGCAGGGTTGCCTAACGTCTCGAAGTGAAGGAGTTTCGATCATGAATCTGTTGATTGTTGGTGGTGTGGCTGGTGGAGGCGGGAGTCCGGCCGCTCATCGCTGTGTCAAAGACCTTGCGACCGGTGACAAAGGTATTGATTGCGTACAGTGCATCAATGGCTCGCCAAAGGAACAACTGCTGCCCTACGCAGAAAGTTGGGGCGCGGACCTGATGGTTATGGGCAATAGTGCGAAGAACCTGCTGTTAAGACGTCTCTTCGGAGAGACGGCATTGGATGTGATTCGCAACGCGAATCTACCGTTGTTTTTGGCGCAATAAAGGAGAACAGATGATGAACCACCAGCCGAACTATGATCGAATTCTGGTCGCGGTGGATTTCTCGCCCGATGCCGCAGCGGCACTGAAGCAGGCTGTGTGGCTTGCCCGCCAGACCGGAGTTCAAATCGTCCTCGCGCACACGATTCCGGATCTGAGCAAGTCTGTGTACTGGGGTCCGTACGAGAGAGAAATGAATCAGCGGGAATTGCGTGACAGATCCGACACAGCGATGCGCCGCATGATCGTGGACCTGAATGCGATGGATCTGGACGTGAAGTTCGAGACGCTCCTGGGCGAGCCTTTCGTGGAAATCACGCATGCGGTTCAGGAGGAGGGCTACAACCTTGTCCTGTCTGGCACACGAGGCCTTGGCAAATGGGAACATTTCTTCGTGGGCGGCACGGCAAAGCGCCTGATACGGAAGTGTCCGTCGTCGGTCTGGATCGTGAAGGTCGGGCATATCTGTCCGCCGAAAGTTGTGTTGGCCGCAACCGACTTTTCGGACGTCAGTTTGAAAGCCGTGAAGGAAGGGCTGAGGGTCGCTCAGCAAGCCAGCGCCGAGTTTCATCTGCTGCATGTTGTTGATTCCAGGGATGTCCCGGAAGACTTGATCTCCCGAATTCCCAAGGGAAGCTCATTGCGACAGGAGATCAATGAGGAAGCAACAAGGCGTCTGGAAGAGTTCCTTGATTCGCTGGCGGTCGATCGGACGCAGATTCAGGTGCATTTGTCCTGGGGAACACCATGGCAGGAAATTCAACGGATATCGCGGCATCAGGCTGCGGATCTGATCGTGATCGGGACTGTCGGCCGCAGTGGTATCAAGGGGCTGCTCCTGGGTAACACCGCCGAAAAAGTACTCGATACATGCGATTGCAGCATTCTGACTGTCAAGCCGGATGGTTTCGTGTCTCCGATTGACCCGGCTTCCTGGCAATTACATCCCGGTCCAGAGGAAGAAGGACAATGAACTCGCAGCAACCGGAGTCAACACTCCTGAGCAAGCTCGCCTGGGTTGGTCGGCCTCGCATCGCGTTGCTGATTTGCGCGCTATTGCTGGTTCATGTTTTCGAAATCTGGATTTTTGCCGGTGGCATGATGTTCACGGAACGGCACGGTGGTCTCATGCATGTTGTTGTGCCTGGAAGGAGTGGCTCGTGTCGCTGATTGTCGCGGTTGTTTCGGCGAGCCTTGCAGGTTCGTTTCTGTGTTCGCTGTGCGAAGCATCGCTCTATGGCGTCACGCCGACGCAGGTCGAGGTGCTGCGTCGCAGACGCATTGCGGGAAGCGACCGGCTCGCAAAGCTCCGGCGTCGGATCGATGAGCCGGTTGCCGGAATCGCCGCATTTAACTCGCTGGCTCAAACGGTCGGCGCGGCCTGGATGGGGGCACTCGTGGGTGAGCTGTACGGCAATGCCTGGTTAGGTACGGTATCAGCGGTGTTCGCACTGACGATGCTGTTGCTGACGGAAATTGTTCCGAAGAGTGTTGGCCTTGCCTGGGCCGGGATTCTGGCTCCTCGACTGGCATGGCTGATTCAGGTGATGGTCTGGATCGTCTTTCCGCTGGCGATCCTGTGCCGCTGGCTGACACGCACAATCAATCGCCATGCCCCCGGCCAACATCCAACGGAGGAAGAGGTTCTGGTCATGGCGGATTTGGCCGCGCAGGGCGGGACGATCCTGCCGGATGAACTGCGTTGGGTGGAAAACGTCCTGCGGTTGAACAATGTGACCGTGCGTCAACTGATGACTCCGCGACACGTTGTGTTTTCGCTGCCCGCCGAAAGTCGACTGGACTCTCCGGGATTTCTCGGAGAGCGGCTGGTCCATAGCCGAATCCCTGTCACTGCAGGCGATGATCTGGACCGAGTGATTGGCGTGGTCCAGCGGCGGGCCGTGCTGGACCACATTGTTCGCGAGGACTGTAACAAGACACTGCGTGAACTGATGCGACCGGCGTTGTTTGTGTCGGAGGACTGGGGAGGGCACCAGTTGCTGGATCGCCTGATGGCAGAGCGACAGCATCTGGCCGTCATCACGGACTCCAGCGGAGTCGTCGTTGGCGTCGCCACACTGGAAGACGTACTGGAATATTTGTTAGGAAAGCCGATCGTTGGCGAGCACGACATACACCCTCAGATGCAACATCTGGCAAAAGAGCGGGCTAGTTTTCGAGCGGCGTCGGAAGGGACATAGTGCGTTCATTTCGGTGCGACATCTGTTCGCATCCCGGATGTTTGTATTCCAATAGCTGAATAACATCAGCTTCCTGAAAAAGGTCTGTCAGAGTGGGAAAACTTCTTTCATTTGTGATCCTGGTCCTGGTCACGGGGGCCTTTGGCGTCCTGTTTTTTGAAGTGACATCCACTCTGCTCCTGCCACTCTTTCTGGCGATGGTGAGTGTCGTCATGTTCCGTCCATTGCACACATGGTGCGTACGGCTCCTTCGAGGGCGGAATCGTGTGGCCGCTGTAATCACAACAACTCTGGTGCTGCTGGTTGTCGTCGCGCCATCGGTCCTCGTGCTGCTGCTGGCAGGCAACGAAGCGGCGAAGCTCGTGCGAAGTCTGGATGATGGTGAATTCCGCGATAAACTGCATCGTGCGAGATTATCGCTGGGGCTCGAATATCCGCACGTCGTCGAGCTGCGTTTCGCGGAACGCTCCTTTGAACGGCTGTTGGCCGATGCTCGCGAGGGCGCAGTCGCCAACGGTAATCCGGAAGCCTTGCTGCGTCTTCACGAGGAACTGGAGCGGTTGCAAGTGACGCTGAACGAGGACGGTAACTCCACCGGACGATCAGATGCACAGTTCATGTTTGCTTTGGCAACCGCCCGCGAGGAGATTCCGGGAACTCTGGCCTATCAGCAGGCGATGGAAATGGCGGCTCGCCGTTTTCAGGAATACAGGATTGAATTCCTCGGGGGAGCAGCCAGAGCAGTCGTCAAGAACATTGCCAATCCCACGCCTGAAGACGTTCGGGACTGGACGAGCAGGGTTTTCGCCGTGACCCCTGACTGGATCTCATCGTTTGGAGGCCACGCAGGCATCATTGCCGGCCGGACAGTCTTCGGCATTATCATTCTGGTCGTGACAATGTACTTCCTGTTCGCGGATGGACCGCGAATCGCGAAGCGTCTTATGGCGCTGTCACCACTGGAAGACCGCTACGAAGAGCAACTGCTGGAGGAGTTTGCACGAGTTGCAAGAGCGGTGGTATCCGGAAGCGTGGCTGCCGCGTTGGCGCAGGGTATGCTGGCGGGAGTGGGTTTCCGGGTCGCTGGATTGCAATCCGTTTTTTTGCTGACTACGATCACTGCCCTCACGGCAATGATTCCTTTTGTGGGCGCGGCGATGGTTTGGCTGCCCGCCAGCCTCTGGCTGATTTTCATCGACGACCGCCCGACTGCCGGCATCGTGCTCATGCTGTACGGCGCTCTCGTGATATCAACCATTGATAACGTAATCAAACCCTGGGTACTGCATGATCGCTCCGCAATGCATCCACTGGCGGCGCTGATCGGGGTTCTCGGTGGCGTTCAGGCTCTGGGTCCGCTGGGCGTTTTTGTCGGACCCATGGTCGTTGCATTTCTTCAAACGCTGCTGGGCCTGTTGCATCGGGAACTTTCGGCGTTTGGTGTCAGCAGCAGAAAAGTACAGAGTCACGTTACAACCAGTGTTCAGGAATCTGCAAGCGTGGAATGACGCCGCTGACTCGTGGCTTACAAGGTCGAGCCGGAGGAGCGTTGCTGTTGATAGGTTATGGGGTGTACTTGTGGTACAAATCCCTGTGAGATAACACGTTGCGGTCAATTGAGGTAGAAACAAGGACAATTATGATGCGAATGCTTCAATCCATTTTACTCGCGGTTGAATGTCGTCGTGTGGATGATGATGCCATGGATGCTGCCGCACGACTGGCAACGGCGTTCGGCTCACAGGTGTCGCTGTTGCATGTGGTTGAGAAAACCCACCCGGCAGTGCAACTCTATCGACAGCAATACGCTGAGTTGTATCTGGCGAATTTGTCAAACCGACTTGCAGAGAAGCAAGTCACTGTGGCTCGGTGTGTGATCAGATCGGGGTCGCCGGCACATACGATCATCAATGTCGCGCAGGAACATAATGCTGATCTGATTGTCATCGGGGCAGGTAATCGACAGAACCCCGCCGTTTTCTCGTTGGGCCCCATCGCCGAAGTCGTGATCGGCCACGCTCCGCAGCCGGTGCTCGCAGTTCGCCCCGGTGATCCTGAGACACTTTTCAAGAGAATTCTGTGCCCCGTTGATCAGTCGAGAACTTCATTCCGAGGGCTGCAGAACGCCGTGCGGCTGGCGAAAGCCATTGGTGGCGAGGTTTTCGTGCTGTCGGTTATTCCCGACGTGAGCTGGCTGACCGCAGCTGTCGAAACCGGCGTACTTGTGGATGCCAGGGCCGAGCATGCAAGCGAATGGGTTCAAGAGTTTGAGCGGTTCGTTGAGAAAGCGGATTTTTCCGGCGTCTCCTGGAAATGTGAGGTGCGGCACGGGGTACCCCATGAGCAAATCGTGGCGGCGGCGCAAGAACTCGGATCTGATCTGATCATCATGGGGGCCACCGGCCGAACGGGACTTGTGCAGGTGCTGCTGGGCAGTACGACCCGGCGGATGCTTCGAGACCTGCCGTGTTCATTGCTGACCGTGAAACAGGACGATGTGCTGGAAGAACTATTCGAAAGTGACCTGGTTGGGATTTCGCAACTTGTGACAGAGGCCAGGTCGTTATCGGACACGAAATCGCTGCTACCGGCAGTCATCCTGTATCGACAAGTCCTCTCTCGCGATCCGTTCCATGTCGAGGCCATGCGTGAGCTGGTGGTCCTCCTCGACACAATTGGTGAAAGCGAGGAGGCGGCCAAATATCGCCAGCGACTGGCACGACTGGAGTCCTTGAGGAAGCGTTCCGCAGACTCACATGATGATCCAGGCAGCAATAACAAGAGCGAAGGAGATGTTTCGTGAAGTGGTCCTGGAAACTCGGTGAATTTCGCGGCATCGCCGTGTACATGCACGCCACGTTCCTGATTTTGGTCGCGTTTATCGTGCTGAGTCACTGGACAGAAGGCCACAGTCTGGGCAAAACACTGGAAGGGGTGGGCTTTATTCTAGCCCTGTTCGGCTGATGGTGGTCAACGTGAGCCTGCTCATCTTCAACATGCTCCCGGCTTTTCCAATGGATGGCGGACGTGTGCTGCGTGCTCTGCTGGCGACGAGACTCCAATATGCGCGTGCCACACAAATCGCCGCGAGCATCGGTCAGGCGATGGCCTTAGTGTTCGCCTTCCTGGGTTTCTTTGGCAATCCTTTCCTGATGTTCATCGCTTTGTTCGTGTGGATCGGCGCGGCTCAGGAAGCGAGCATGGCTACCATGAAAGCCGCGTTGGGAGGCATTCCGGTCAGCCACGCCATGATGACCAACTTCAGCAAGCTCCGCCCGAAAGATTCCCTTCAACGAGCCATCGAGCTGATCCTGGCGACTCCGCAGCAGGACTTCCCCGTCGTGGAGGATTCGCGGGTCGTCGGCATACTCCCCAGTCGCGACTTGATGATTGCATTGCAGAAACACGGGCCGGACTTGCTGGTGGAACGTGTCATGCGGCGCGATTTTGTCTCATTGGACTCGCATGAAATGCTCGATGTTGCACTGGCTCGCATTCACACGGCGGAATGTTGTATGACAGCCCCCGTAATTCAACGAGGCGCACTTGTGGGCCTCCTGACTGCAGACAACGTGGGTGAATTTCTGCTGATTGCGTCGGCACTCAATGCACATCAGTCGAGAATTGTCGCGGCGTGAGCTGCCCGCCTCAGATGTCGTTTCCAACTGCTGAAATCAGGAGGCTCTTTATGTCCATGACGATGAACTGTTTCGTGATGCTTGGCATCGGCAAAGTTGGTATGGTTGAGAAGCCCATTCCTCGCGTCGGGCCGAACGATGCAATTGTTCGCACGACCGCCGCGCTGATCTGTACCTCTGACACGCACACGGTGGCGATTGGCGATCGACAGGGTCTGACACTCGGTCACGAAGCCGTCGGCGTGATTCATGAATTGGGAGAACTCGCAGCATCGAGCGGCCTGTTCCATGTCGGCCAGCGTGTTGCAGTGAGCGCCATCACCCCGTGCTATGCGTGCGACAACTGCCAGCGCGGCTATTCGAGTCAGTGTGGCGGAATGCTCGGCGGCTGGAAGTTCGCCAACGTCAAGGACGGCAGCTTTGCCGAGTATTTTCACGTCAACAACGCGGTGGCAAACCTCGCGCCGATTCCGGACGGACTCAGTGATGAGCAGGCTGCGTACTGTTGTGACATGCTGAGCACCGGCTTCGTCGCAGCCGAGTTTGCAAATATCCCGATCGGCGGCAGCGTCGCGATCTTCTCCCAAGGGCCGGTCGGAATGATGGCGACCGTCGGCGCTCGCCTGCGCGGTGCGGGGCTGGTCATCGGGATCGAGTCGATGCCCAACCGCATTGCCATGGCGAAGAAGTTTGGATGCGACGTGATCGTGAATTTCACGAAGGAAGATCCCGTCGAGGCGATCTTAAAACTCACCGGCGGCAAGGGCGTTGATTCTGCCATTGAGGCCCTTGGGTCGTCAAAAACATTCGCGGCCTGCGTCAGCGTGACTCGGCCAGGCGGCACGATCTCGAACGTCGGCTATCACGGCGACGGCGACAGCGTACCGATCCCGCGCGACGCGTGGGGCGTCGGCATGAGCGACAAAACGATCCGCACGGCGCTGTGTCCGGGCGGCTCAGAACGCATGAGCCGCCTGCTGCGTCTGATCGAAACAGGCCGAGTTGACCCGCTCGCACTGACCACTCACCGCTTCGCATTCAAGGACATCGAGAAAGCATTCAGGATGATGCAGACCAAAGAGGATGGAATGATCAAACCGCTGATCTCGTTCGCGTGACCACTTGAACTCGAGCGAATCCTTGCGGCGAACACCGGCACCAAGCCAGTTGAACGAATCCCATGACCGTGAAGTCTCGAATCGAAATCGCTCTCTTACTGCCCGCACTGCCGGATGCTCGTGACGCATGCGTGGTGCTCCATGAGGGTTCGACGCTGCTGGTCGTACTCAATGCTCTACGGCTGCTGGCGTATCAGGAGCCTGGATGAGCAAGACGATGGCAAATGATAAACAGGAAAACAGACATTTTCTGGCTTTCTGCGATCCGATCGGTATAATGCGATGCATGTGGAGGCCGTGCCATTCTGGCGTCGGTTCACTGAAATGAATTCGGAAGACTACTTGAAAGGCAACCCAGTTGTGCCGGGGGGCTGGTTAAAGAGTAAGCCGACGTGATCGAGTCCCTCAGGGAATTCTGCCACGTCGGTTTTTTTATTGCCCTGAAGGAATGAATCCATTCGCGACTGCCACGACCCTCAGCTCCGGACAGAATGCGAAAAGAAGACGACATATACGTTGAATGACTAATCACATTTGCATGGCGATTTAGCGAATCATGACTTTTCAAACACCACTTCGAGAAAGTAAGACGATGGAATTTTTGATACCTGTTGGCTTTCTGGTTCTTTGGTTCATTCTGCAGGCCTGGGTCCTGCCACGGTTCGGCGTTGCGACCTGACTGAGCGGAGCATGCGGGCCGAGTTCGGCGCCTTCACGCGGGATTGACACGCCACCAACGAGCGATGCCACAAAGACGGACCAGACTTCGACTGAAGAACGTATTTCGCCATAATCTCTTAAGTCTGCTTCGGAATCACAGCCAACCCGGCGAGTGGTGTTGCATTCCCGGATCTGCACGGTATAACTCTCTGAGTCACGCCGTTTGAATCGACAATCGCCGTTCAGGCGACGTGACTTTCGGACGACTCAATAAATTGCGACACGGTGTTCCGTGCAGCAAGTTACCAGGTAGGCCGACGCAGTGTCATCCAACAGGATGGCACAGCGTCGGCCTTTTTTATTGGAATTTCCATCTTTA
>JAYSPO010000260.1:0-1017 GCA_043722015.1 Candidatus Kuenenia sp.
CGCGATCGAAGACATTGTTGCGACGGCACTCCCGGTCCTTCTGACGTGCGTCAATTTTCCCCTGCCGGGCTTCCAGCCGTTCCAGCAGCGACTTGCCCGATGACGAATCCGGCTTTAGCTCAAGGAAGCGACGCACTTTCGCCAACAATCCATCCAGCTTTCTTTCAGTCACACGGGCCTGAATCTCGGTTCGAAGTTCCTGGGATTCAACGGCAAGGGATTTCGATTGTTCCAGCAGCGTCTGGGAAGCCTCATTCCGAAGACCGTTCGGAATGGTTTGCAGGACCCGTTCGGCGTCCTCGTAACGGGACTCCTCGATGAACTGGCGGGCTTCTGCAATGATGCTGTCCCGCCGGGCCACTTGTTGCGCCTGCTCCCGTTCTACGTCCGCCACAAAGGGCGGAACCCACGCCAGAGCATCCGCAAGGCGAGCATCAACATACGTCGCGGTCTGTTTGCGGGCCAGATCAATGGCCTGCTGAAACTGAAAGTCACGCTGCAGCGATTCTGCCTGGCTGCGGATTTCCTGGAGCTCAGTGCGGCGCTGTGCCAGCAGCTTTTCCTGATTGCCGCCACAATGCGTGCAATGTCGAGTCCAGATCGAAAGCGGCTGATGACAGCCAGGGCACTGCACCTGCAGTCCCGTCCCGCATCCTCGACAGAACTTCACGTTCGGGT
Source organism: Candidatus Kuenenia sp. (assembly GCA_043722015.1). GTDB lineage: Bacteria > Planctomycetota > Planctomycetia > Planctomycetales > Planctomycetaceae > SXXK01. The sequence goes on from JAYSPO010000260.1 coordinate 679, forward strand.
CATTGTGGACGCTGCATTCAGGGCATTCGCCATCAGTAAAATCCTCCGACTTCAGCGATTTTCCCTTAGCACGCTCCGCCGCACCCCGGAGTGCGTCGTGGAACTCGATCGCGTTTTGGTAACGCTGCTGCGGATCATCCTCAACCGATTTGGCCACCACACTTCGCAGCGATTCCGGAACATCATCCAGTCGAATGACGCGTGGTGATCTACCGGTCAACATTTCATACAATGTTGCTCCCACGCTCCACAAATCACTGCGGGCATCCACCGCCGTTGCGTTATTGCGTTGTTCGGGCGGCATATAGTTGATGGTTCCCATCACCATGCCCGTTTGAG
>JAYSPO010000261.1:0-5938 GCA_043722015.1 Candidatus Kuenenia sp.
TCCCAGCTTGAACGTCAGCCCCTGCTTTTCAAAGATCTTCTTTGCTTCTGTTGCCACCTGCTCATCAACACCCGGCAGAATGCGAGGCAGATATTCCAGCACCGTAACCTGCGATCCCAGCCGACGCCAGACCGTGCCCAGTTCCAGCCCGATCACTCCCGCACCGATGACAACCAGGTGTTTGGGAACTTCCGGCCAGGCGATGGCTTCAGTACTGGTGCCGATCCGATCACCGTCCGGCTGGATGCCGGGCAGTGCAGTCGATACGCTGCCAGTGGCGATCAGGATTTTCTGTCCGGTCAGGGTGGCCGGTGCATCGCCTGTCACTTCCACAACGCCGTTGCCCTTCAGCTTTCCGTGGCCGAAGAAGCGCGAGATCTTGTTCTTCTTCAGCAGGCCCTGGATGCCCCCGTCGAGCATACTCACGACGCCGTCTTTATGCTTCATCATCTGCGCGATATCAAGCGATACGCCCAGCACGACAAGGCCACGTTCGGCGAAGTGTTTTTGAGATTGCTCATACAGCTCACTGGTTTCCAGCAATGCCTTGCTCGGGATGCAACCGACGCGCAGGCACGTTCCCCCGAGCTGCTTCTCACGTTCCACGACGGCAACTTTCATCCCCAGCTGCGACGCACGGATTGCGGCCACGTAACCGCCCGGACCAGCACCCACAACAACCAGATCAAACGCTTCAGACATTTTGGAGAGAACCTGAATCAGTGACAGCACACGAGGTTGAGAAAAATCGTTTAACGGCGAGCCGCAGGCGTAGGCGCACTTGACTATTCGGATCCGTCTCGCCTGCGGCTCGCCGTTAAACTGTGGTGTGTTTCGCTCCGCTGCACACACCCTACTGTAAACAAAGACGCGGACCATTGATTTCTGTCACACTTCCAGAATCAATCGTGTTGGATCTTCAATCAGATCCTTCACGAGCTTCAGGAACGATACGGCTTCGCGGCCATCGACAACGCGATGGTCGTATGTCAAAGCCAGATACATCATCGGGCGAATCACAACCTGGCCATTGACGGCCACCGGTCGATCGAAGATGCCGTGCATTCCCAGCACACCGCTTTGAGGCGGATTCACGATCGGTGTGGACAGCAGCGAGCCATACACGCCGCCATTCGTAATTGTGAACGTGCCGCCTTCCAGTTCTTCCAGAGTGATCTGGTTATTCTTCGCTCGGCCAGCCAGTTCCACGATCGCGAGTTCGATGTCGGCAAAGCTCATGTTTTCGGCATTTCGCAGCACGGGAACGACCAGTCCCTTGCCTCCGCCAATCGCAATACCCACGTCACAATAGTTGAAGTAAGTTAGTTCGCGACCGTGCATCTGAGCATTCAGCAGTGGATACTGCTGCAACCCTGAAACAACAGCGCGGACAAAGAACGACATAAAACCGAGCTTGGCCCCGTATTTCTTTTCAAAGACGTCTTTGTAAGATTCGCGCAGCTTCTTGACGGACGACATATCGACTTCGTTGAACGTCGTCAGTAACGCGGCAGTCTGTTGTGCATCGACAAGGCGTTTGGCGATCGTCTGACGAATCGGGCTCAGCGGCATCTTGCGGGTCTCACGAATTCCGCCGACGCGCACCGGAGCTGATCCTGCCTGCACCGTGCGCACGACGTCTTCCTTGAGGACACGCCCGCCTGGCCCGGTGCCCTGCACAGAACCTGCTGCCAGTTTGTTTTCTGCCATCAGGCGTTCCGCTGCCGGCATCACATGCCCGCTGGCTTTGGCATCTGCAGCTTTCGCCGCGGGAGCGACCGGAGCCGATCCTGCCGGAGCGACTGCTGGTGCCGCATTCGCTGCAGGCGCTTCAGCGCGGCGCAGAAAACCGATGACTTCGCCAATCGTGGCGGTCTCACCGGCGTTCTTCAGAATCTTGCTGACGACACCGCCCGCCTGCGCAGGGATATCGAACGTGGCCTTATCCGTTTCGAGCCCCACGACTCTGGCATCCAGCGCGACGTACGCGCCTTCTTTGACGTACCATTCGCCGACAAAGGCTTCGGAAATGGACTCACCCAGTTGAGGAACCTTGATTTCAATGTCCTGCGTGCTCATACCAGTTCAAATGCCTGTTTCAGAATGTTTTGTTGTTCGATCTTATGACTGGTTGCGGAACCCGTCGCAGGGCTGGCCGCTTCCGGACGACAGACTCCCCGATAAGGATACTGATCCAGCAGACGTTCGCCGAAACGAGTTCTTAAAAAGCCCCACGCACCCATGTTGCGAGGTTCTTCCTGAACCCAGAACAACGGTGCGGTCGTCGCATACTTTGACAACTCGGCGGCCAGTGCTTTCGCCGGAAACGGATAGAGCTGCTCGATGCGGATGATGGCCACGTCATCACGTTTGGCTTCTTCGCGATACGCCACCAGATCGTAATAGACCTTGCCCGAACACAGGAGGATGCGCCTGACGTCTTCCGGTGATTTCGCAACTTCCGGCAGAATTTCGTGAAACCCGCCATGGGACAGCTCGGCCAGCGACGAGACAGCATCCTTGTGTCGCAACAGACTTTTCGGCGTCATTACGATCAGCGGTTTTTTCCAGCGTCGCAGCGCCTGACGCCGCAACATGTGAAAACACTGAGCCGGAGTGGTCGGATTCACAATCTGAATATTGTCGTCTGCGGCCATCGCCAGAAAACGTTCCAGTCTCGCGCTGGAATGTTCAGGTCCTTGCCCTTCCATTCCGTGGGGCAGCAGCAGCACGATACCACTCAGGCGTTTCCACTTGTCTTCGCCGCTGGCGATAAACTGATCAATGATGACCTGTGCCACGTTGACGAAGTCGCCGAACTGGGCCTCCCACATCACCAGGCCGTCCGGACAGTCCAGACTATAGCCATATTCAAAGCCCAGGACGCCGACTTCTGACAGCGGGCTGTTGAAGATCTCGACACGCTCAGGACGCGCGGCCAGATCCTGCAGTCCCATCCAGACTCGACCATCATTGGCATCGTAGAGCACAGCGTGACGATGACTGAACGTACCGCGGCGGACGTCCTGACCACTGAAACGCAATGGAATTCCTTCGGCCACAATAGTTCCCATCGCCGCGATCTCCGCACCACCCCAGTCGAATGGTTTATCACCGGCTGCCATGTCCCGGCGCGACTTCAGGACCAGCTCAACTTTGGCGTGTGGCGTGAAACCTTCCGGTGGAGTCGTCAATGCCTTCATAACACGCTGAATACCATCCGCAGCAACAGCGGTCGGTGGCGAATCGGCTTCGCGCCAATCTCCGCCGAAGTAGCCTTTCCACATGCCACCGCCACTTTCTTCAAGATACCTGAAGCCGTCCGTGCGGGCCTCCACGAGTTCTTCTTCCAGCATCTGGCCACGCCGGGCGACAATTTCGGCACCTTCTTCCTTCGACACTTCGCGAAGCGAGACGAGAGACTCAAGGAAGCTGTTGAACACCGTCTGGCGACTGCGGATCAGCTTGTACATAGCGGGTTGCGTGAACGCGGGCTCATCGCCTTCGTTGTGGCCGCGCCGACGGAAACAGTACATGTCAATAATCACGTCGCGATGAAATTTCGCGCGGAAGTCCATCGCCAGGTGCACCACCTGAGCGATGGCTTCCGGATCTTCGCCATTCACGTGGAAGATCGGAATCTGCAACATCCGGGCAACATCGGTCGCATACGTGCAGGAACGGGCCTCGGACGGCGATGTCGTAAAACCGATCTGATTGTTCACGATGATATGCACCGTGCCGCCCGTCTGATAGCCAGGCAGCTCGCTCAAGTTCAGCGTTTCCTGACTGACTCCTTCACCGGCAAACGCGGCATCGCCGTGAATCAGAATCACGCAGCTCTTGCGACGGTCGGTATCGCCGCTGCGATCCTGCTTGGCACGCAGCCGCCCGAGTGCCACCGGATTCACGAACTCCAGATGGCTGGGATTGAAGCAGAGGGTGAGGTGAACTTTCTGACCAGACGACGTCATCCGATCGGTGCTGTATCCCAGATGATACTTCACGTCGCCGCGACCCATTTTCAACTGCGGATCTACATCGTCAAACTCGCGGAAGATTTTGGACGGCTTCTTACCCATGATGTTGGCAAGAATGTTGAGTCGCCCGCGATGCGCCATTCCGAGCACGATCAGTTCCGTGCCCTGACTTCCCGCGCGCTCAATCGCCATGTCCAGCAGCGGAACCAGGCTCTCTGCACCTTCGAGCGAAAAACTCTTCGCACCGACATATTTCTTCTGCACGAACTCTTCGAAAACGACGGCGTCGCTGAGTCGTTCCAGAATCCGGATCTGCTCAGAGCGCGACAGCTTCAGGCGATTCGCCGAGCGTTCCATGCGATCCTGCAGCCACTGCCGAACCTGCATACTGTCGATGTGCATAAACTGCACACCGATCGAACGGCAGTAAGTTGTCTGCAACCACGTCAGCATTTCATGCAGTGTCCGCGTGTCCGGACCGCCCGCCCATTGAGTCGAAAACTTGCGACTCATGTGTTCATCGGTAAAACCGTAGAACGCGGGATCCAGTTCGGCAGGTTGCGGACGTTCGGCGTTGAGCGGATCAATCTTCGCCACAATATGGCCCCGCACACGGTAGCTGCGGATCAACTGGTCGAGTCGTTCCTGAAGGATAACTGCGTCGGACGTTGACGGATCAATGCGTACGGCGGTGGACCTGCGAAAAATACTGTGTGCCTGAAAGGGAACCTGCATGCTTTCCGATGTCAGGCCGGAATCGACAATCTTCAGGTCGTCGAAATACTCGCGCCAGTCCGGCGACACAGAGTTCCGATCGCGGAGATAATGTTCCATCTGCAATTCGGCGAACTCAAGGTTTTGAGCGCCCAACTGGATCTGGACTTTTTCAGGTTGAGTTGCGGCGACATGGCCAGGCTTGATATCTGAAGCCGACGACTCCAGAAACGCAGGAGACGAAGACGGAATTGAAGTTGTGTTGGGCATTGTCAGTCAGCTCTGTCTGAGCAACTCTTCAGGTGGTTGGATCACGGTGTCAAAGTGTAACAGGAAATTGCCAGGAAGCTCACCGCTGTTTTTGGGACCATTTGCCGCAATTCATTGTTGCAATGAGTTGCTGCATGATAGACAGACTGCCATGATTGGGAAGCAGTTCCAGGGGGACTCAGCCGGAATTCCAGGCCGCACAAATCGCCGCCGGTTGAGTCGCCAGATTTGTCCGTTTGAGTTCCGATCGATGCAAACAACGATGCGAATTGGTGTGCTCACCGTATCAGACCGTGCCAGTCGAGGTGAATACGAAGATCTCGGCGGTCCCGCAATCAGCCAATACCTGCACAAAACGCTGGTTTCTGAGTGGATCGAAGAATACCAGGTAGTTTCCGACGACCGTCAACTGATCGCGTCCAGCCTGCGAAAAATGGCCGACGAACTGCACTGCTGCCTGATTATCACGACCGGAGGCACCGGCCCGGCGCTCCGCGATGTGACTCCGGAGGCGACCGCAGACGTCTGCAAAAAAATGATGCCCGGATTTGGGGAACTCATGCGAAAAGTGTCTTTGGAGAAAGTCCCGACGGCCATCCTGAGCCGCCAGACTGCCGGAATTCGCGGTTCCTGCCTGATCGTAAACCTGCCCGGCCAGCCCAAAGCCATCCGCGAATGCCTGGACGCCGTCATGCCCGCCATTCCGTACTGCATTGATCTGATTGGTGGTCCGCGGCTGGAAACTAACCCGGAGCAAATCGCTGCGTTCAGGCCAAAGGGGAAGTGATCTCACCTTGCGGAGCTGCCGGGCAGCAGTTTAGGTAGTTCCTGCCTGTCGGGCAGGACTTCGCGGCTCGCCGCGATCTGAGCGCTTAAGATCAACCTGAATCAGACTGACATTTTCAAAACCACGTCGCACAGGTTCGCCTTGCGGCGAAAGTCCTTTCCGGCAGAAAGGACCTACCAAACACAGT
>JAYSPO010000262.1:0-1049 GCA_043722015.1 Candidatus Kuenenia sp.
GTTCCCGCTGCGTGTCAATCAATGCCAGATTGGTTTCTGTTCGAACGACCTGAACCGTCAGTTGCTCGACTCGTTCTTCAGACTGCTGCCGAGCTTTTCGAACTCGAGCCACACTTTCAGTGTACCCGTCAATCTGTGCCAGCAGAATGCTCACCTGCGATTCTGCCTGGTCCTTCGTGTAGGCAGCGTTGCGGATTTCCACTGGAAAACACTGAGCTTTCCATGCAGAGCGAAACTGGTCGGCCATCGCCTGTGCATAGGAATGCTTTGCCAGCAGCTCGTTTTCCTTTTCAGTGATGCTGCTCATTTCCGCCGACAGCGTCTGACGGGTTTCCTGCATCTTTCCCAGATCCTTTGTGAGCTGAACTTCAACGAAATTCAGATACCCGACCGGATCACTGCGTCGAGCTTCTTCAGCCCAGCCAGTTGTTTCGTTGATCGTTCGCTCCACGGAACTATGGAACCCTTCGCTGCGTACAAAGGCCACAATCAACAGCACGATCAACGACGCCAAAACAGCTCCAAGTTTCTGCTTACTCATTTCAATCTCCCCTCGAATCACCACTACTTCAACTTCCAAGCCGGCTACTTCGCCGTGCTTCACATGAAAGTAAGGGAGATTCGAAAGAGAAAGATTGCGCAGATCCGGCAGAAAAATCTGAAATTTGCCCTGGCGGTACCACCCGGCACCACGACTGCAGCGAATCGGGGGCGTTCAAACAGACACTCGTGTCCGCGATCGTCGGCCTATTTCATGTTCAATGCGGCCTGGCACTTGCTGGTCAAGGCACGGTCAGCTTCGATATCCATACTGCGGTAGATCCAAAGCAACCGAGTATGCATTTCGGTGCCTTCCGGCAGTTTGTTTCCTCCGCACTTGCTGAGGAAGTCTTTGGCCGATTCGCGTCGTGCCCGGAGTGCCTCAAGATCTGCTGCAGGCCGACGATTTCCGGGTTCAAGATTCACCATGCGACTCAGGATTGCTTCCCGACCTGCAAAGGATTTCTCGCGAATCTTTTCATTCAACAGATTCCGCAGCTCCGAGAGCT
>JAYSPO010000263.1:0-1226 GCA_043722015.1 Candidatus Kuenenia sp.
CCCAACCGCTCGCCAAAGTCAATTCATCGTGCGTCGAGAATAGTACTACTAAACGAAGAATTTAAATCGGCTCAAGCCTGCGCCTTCGTCGCGGCTTCCATGATGCATTGTTCCGTGGCTTCGGAGCGGCTGAATTCGCCGGTCAACACGCCTTCGCTCAGTACCAGAATTCGGTCACTGACTGTCAGCAGCTCCGGCAGTTCACTCGACGTCACAATAATCGCCATGCCATCCGAGGCCAGTTGTTCCATCAACAGATACAGTTCCGCTTTCGCGCCGATATCCACGCCACGTGTGGGGTCGTCGAGCAACAGGACTTTGGGATTCGTCAACATGCAGCGACCGATAATGCACTTCTGCTGATTCCCGCCGCTCAGGGTGGTGACCATGGCTTCAGGGCCGTCGGTCCTGACGGACATCGACTTGATCTGACTCATCGCTGCTACCGTTTCACGCCCGTGCGATATGACTCCGACGGACGACACGTCGCTTAATGCACACACCGTGATGTTTTCGCGAACGGACATGTGAGCGAACAGGCCAAGTCGTTTGCGATCTTCGGTCACCATCGCGATTCCGGCCTGCATGGCCTGCGATGGATGACTGAAGCGACGCGATTTACCCTCAATCAGGATTTCACCCTGAGGCGGTAAATCGCTCGCACCAAACAAACACTCCAGCAATTCGGTTCGCCCCGCGCCCATCAGACCGGCAATGCCCAGAATCTCGCCACGATGCAGTTTCAGATTGACATCCTGGAGCCGCCAACCACGGGAATGACCAGGCCAGGGCAGTGAAAGATGTCGCGTTTCCAGCACGACCGAGGCGGCACGTTCGGTCGTATGCTTATTCCGCGGTTCAAGATCTCTGCCGACCATTAAGTGCGCAATCGCGCGAGGCGTGGTGTCGGTGCGGTTTACGGTCTGCACGAATTTTCCGTCGCGCAGAACGGTGATCCGATCTGCCAGTCGGAACACTTCATTCATCTTGTGTGAGATATACAGAATCGTCACACCGCGTGTGCGGAGCTTGTCGATCACCCGATACAACCTGGCCACTTCAGATTCCGTGAGCGCGCTGGTCGGTTCGTCCATGATCAGAATGTCGGACTGCAACGACAATGCTTTCGCGATTTCGACCAGCTGCTGATCGCCGACGCGAAGAGTACTCACCGGGGCACGCGGGGAAATGTTCGTATCCAGCTCCGCGAGCAGAGCGGCGGCGCG
>JAYSPO010000264.1:0-4265 GCA_043722015.1 Candidatus Kuenenia sp.
CGGTCCGCAAACTTGGTTCACCATTTGGCCGTATGGAGATCAGCGTGCTGCCCTCCACTGCCAGCACCAGCGGTCTGGGTCCATTCCGATGGTTTTCCACAAGGACGACAAATTTCATTCCGGATCAGGGTTACGACTGGAGTTTTGACGCAGCATATTTCAAGTCGCCTCACGCCAGACCGGACGGAAGCGGTCTTGACCTTGTGTCGCTGCAAAAGGTCACCGGCAGCGCACCTGATATGCACTTTCTTTCCAGCGTTGAAGTCAATCCGGCGGTTGTCTTTGGAACGGCTGCAGTCCCCTCGTCAGCGCTGTCAACTTCGGTCGCTCAAACCACGCCCGGTTTAGTGGGAAGCTATGTTAATTCGAGTCTTCGCTCCGTTTCGGCTCAGACGGACTGGCGAACAAGCCAGGCGATTGTCGGGTCGCGCGTCGATTCGTCGATCAACTTCACGACGAACAGTCTTGGCGCCCGGTCGGCAGTGAGTGTCACAGGGGGCAGCGATGCGAACTGGGATTTCTTTTCCGTGCAATGGGACGGATATATCTCCATTCCCGCGGACGGTGTCCGCCTGAGTACGCGGAGCAATGACGGCAGTCGGATGTGGATTGATCTCAATGGTGACAGCCAGTTTGACTCTATCGGAACTGAGTTCATTAACAACGGCTGGGGAAATGGTCAGGACACCACTGTTGGGCCGGCATCGATCCAGATGCCCAAAGGCGTCTACAAAATCCGCATGCAGTTTGAAGATGGCACCGGACCAAACACAGTCCAGTTGCTTTGGGACTTTGCGCCAACGGCCATTCCAGTGAGCGCCTACTTTGCGGATGCCGGAAAAACGATACCTGGCATTACGGGCTCGTATGTTAACGCCAGCCTGCGCGACACAACCGCGCCACCTGACTGGCGAACGAGCAACGCCGTCCAGATCTCCGGGACTCGTGTGGATGCTGCAATCGACTTTTCAAGACGATCATTTGGCACGCGCAGCATGCTGGGATTAACCTCTGGTACGGACAATGACTGGGATAATTTTTCAGTCCAATGGGACGGGTATGTCGTGATTCCTGCGAATGGCGTGCATCTCTACACTCGCAGTGACGACGGCAGCAGGATGTGGATTGATGTGAATAGAGACGGCACCTTCGCTGACACTCCGGCAGAGCGTCTGATCAACGGTTTCGGCAGCGGGCAGGTGTCAACGCTGAGCGCGCCGAGCAGTTCTCTGGCCGCTGGAACTTATCGCATTCGAGTGCAGTACGAAGAAGGTACTCTCGCCAATGACGTGAAGTTGTTGTGGGACTACAACGCAATTCAGAAACCAGCGTCCGTCGTCACCGGCAGTTCCGCATCGTCAGAACAACGACCAACTGTCTTCTGGACTCCTGCAATCGGGGCGGCAAGTTATGACATCTGGATCGACAACCTGACCACGACGACCAGCGCCTACCTGCGAGCAAGCACTACAGACACATGGTTTACGCCAAAGTCAGATCTGGGGATCGGACAGTACGCAGCATGGGTTCGATCAAGCGACCTTGATGGCCGAAAGTCCGCATGGTCGCCACGGTTTACGTTCAAGGTAGATACCCCCGTCACGATCCAGCCGCTTTCGTTGACACAGTCAGTGGCTCGACCAGTCGTTGTGTGGAATTCGCTGCCAGGGGCCGTGCGTTATGACGTCTGGGTCGATAATCTTGCAACCGGGCAGTCGCAATACATCCGTCTGACAAACGTGACGGGCACTCAGTGGACTCCTGCGGCCGACTTGCCGATGGGCCGCTACAGAATCTGGGTTCGCGGAATTGATGCCGCTGGAGTTGCCGCAAAGTGGTCAGCCGGTGCCGATTTTGTGATCGCCACGGCTCCCACACCAACAGCCCCGACGCTGCCGACGTTTGAGCGAAGGCCAACGCTTTCATGGTCCGCACTTCCGGGAGCAGCAACATACCGGATTACCGTGAAGAACTTGAACACCGGTGCCATCGTGCATGCGGTCAGCAACATTGTTGCGACTATGTGGTCTGTGCCGCAGGACTTGGCAACCGTCCCATATCAGTGGTGGGTTTCTGCCGTCAGCGCGGACGGCTATCAAAGCGCGATCCCGCAAAAGATCAGCTTCTATGTCGGAGGTCGACCAACCCTGCTCACGCCGACAGCAGCATCAACGACTGGAAATCTGCCGGTATTTACGTGGACCGGAGTGACTGGTGCCGCGGCGTATGAGTTGTGGGTGAATCGAGTCGATGTCTCCGCTGCCGGTGTGATCAACGTCACCGGACTGACGAACCCCCAGTTCACCGCTACAACCGCGTTGGCGGCAGGAACCTATCGTGTCTGGATTCGAGCCGTGAGCGGCACCGGCGAAATCAGCATCTGGAGCGCGGCGGTTGATTTCTTTGTGGCGGCAAGTCCCTGATGAGCATGCGGTATCATACAAAGTCGCTGGCTATTTCGGGTCGGCTGTATCCCTTTGTTTGCTGCTCTCGTGTGGACTCTGGCTGTTGTTCCTGATAATCGGCGCGATGGGATAATCGTACTGGCCGGGCCTGTTTCGCTTGCCTTGCTGGTTGCGGCCTTTGCCACATTTCTTTCGACGAGTCCCGCCCCTTCGCATCGCGGGTTGCAAGCGGGGGGCAGAATTCGTGGATTCAAACAACCGTTCGTTGACCGCCTAATTGATAGTTGATGCCACATGCGGACTGCAGGCACGGCACGCAATAGCGATGGTTGCACTTAATGTCGAAGTCAGTTCATTCCCAAAGGCGTCTGTCAAGACCGAAAAGTGGCAAATGCGGGTGCGGTCTGATTGTGGCTCTGGACCAGGAGTTTCGTTCTGGCAAGTCGCTGATTCGACCATATGATTTCGCCCATGTGCTTTCAGGAGGATACGTTCTGTTTCGAAAGGGATGACGATGGTAACCACATTGCGAAAATCCAGTAACACAGTGGAGGATCAGAGCCGGACACCCGATTTTGGACCAGTCAGCCAGCAGGGCATTTCCAACGCGACCCTGATGGGCGCGAATCTGGTCACGGGCGGCGCAACGTTTCGCGTATGGGCTCCTCAGGCTCTGGAAGTTCATCTTCGCCTGGCACGGAAGGGCCATGCCATCAATGCCGACGGTGATTCCTTTGCTCCGTCACCGGAAACAAAACTGCAATTAGGCACGAATGGTCACTGGACTGGTTTTGTGCAAGGCGTTCAGGAAGGTGACCGTTATCGCTTTCATGTGATCGGCAATCCGCAGCCGCTTGTTCGTGATCCGTTTGCGAGGGAACTGGACTTCCACGGCTGGCCGAATGTTGATTGCATTGTCCGCTCCGCGTCTTCATACCCATGGCACGATACCGGATTCCGGACGCCCTGGTTTCACGAGGCGATCATTTATCAGCTTCACTTCGGGACATGGTATGCGGTCGATGACCAGAACCGTGACGAACGGTCGAACCGCATCGGGACGTTTCTGGACGCCGTCGAACGGATCCCGTATCTCGCCGAACTGGGCGTGACTTTCATCCAGCCGCTTCCGGTGACCGAGTTCAATTCCGTGCCGAACCCATTTGATCCAACACCGCGCAGCCTTGGCTACAACGGAACGGATCTGTTCTCCCCGGAGATGGATTACAGCGTGGAAGAAAAGGATCTGCCACGGTATCTCAGCATCGTCAACCGGCTGCTCGCAGATAAGGGACAGCCGCCGCTGGAGTTGAAGGATCTGGTGCCCCAGATTAATCAGCTCAAAGTGTTTGTCGACCTCTGCCATCTGTACGGCATGGCCGTGATCTTCGACGTGGTTTACAACCATGCAGGAGGATTCTTCGGTGACGAGCAGAATCTCTACCAATTCCGCGATGACCGCGGCGGCGAACTCTATTTCACCCCGCAAGGCTGGGCCGGTGGTTTGGTTTTCGACTTCAACAACGACGGCGTGCGGCAGTTCCTGATCGACAACGCGCGGTTCTTCCTTGACGAATATCATGTGGACGGTTTCCGATACGATGAGGTTTCCGTCATCGATCAGTTCGGCGGCTGGCACTTCTGTCAGGATCTCACGGCGACTTTGAAACATCACCGTCCATCGAGTCTGCAGCATGCCGAGTATTGGAAAGATCAGCCATACTGGGCGACTCGTTCTCGCGACGAAAACGGAGCTGGCTTTGATACCGTACTGACACCGCGCATCCGGGACGCCGTGCGCCGCGCGATTGCACAGGCAGCAGCCGGGCAGGGTGCTTCAGTGAATCTGGATCCTGTCCG
>JAYSPO010000265.1:0-1032 GCA_043722015.1 Candidatus Kuenenia sp.
CTCGGCGACATGGAGTACGGCGGCTTCCTCGTCACTGATTGCCTGGCGACCGGGAACAAATCGAGCCGCGATGGCGACGTACAGCTGCGGCGCGCGGAAGTAGGGATGCGTCTGGTTCGTGTACAGCTCTTCGGTCGGGGAGGATTGGCCGTCAGTGACGTAGCTCATCAGCGCCGGGTCGCTCCACTGCACGAAGTCCGAACTCTCGCAGCGTGCGATGGTCCGAACGCCATTCCAGACGCGAAAATAGCAAATGTATTTCTGCTCCGATTCCGACCAGAAGGCGACGTTCTGTGAATCAAACATCCAATCAAATTTGAACGGCGCCCTGCGCGGGACGACGGGTTTGCGTTGCAGCTTTGTCCAGTGCAGACCGTCGGCGGACACATAGGCAATCAACCCGCTGGTATCCAGTCCACTCAGCGCCTTGTAGCGTTGTTCCGGAGGGCAATCCGGTCGCGTGTCGATAAACGGACTGAAGTTATGAGAGAAAGGAGGATCGCCAGCCAGCACGATGTTATTCTCCTTTGTGCCGTTGGTTTCGAACAGATTGAGATTTGGCCTCGTCCAATGGATGCCGTCGTCGGATTCGGCCACGCAGGTGACTTCCCCCGCAGTTCCATCCACCGTTCCCGCTGGCATACCGCGATAATACACCCGCATTTTTGCTCCGTCGCGCATCATCGTGCAATAGCCGCAGTGAATGCCCTCCCACAGCTGATCGAATCTGAGCACCGTTCCTTCATCTCGAGGTTCGTGCAATTGCAGCCGTGCATGGTCCAGCGTCTCGATCAGATACTGATCGAGAAACAGTTCACGACGCGAACCGATCTCAAGCGGTGACTGCTGAGCCAGGACAGAGGAGCCACTGACAAGCACGAAGCAGCCCAGAAACCAGAACCATCGTAACATCTTCATGACCCCCGTTTTCGTGGCTTTGACTCGACGCTCACTCATTCGCTTGTTCCCTGAAAGTCGACTGCAGGATGTCCTGTCGCCAATAGCCACTGCTGGGGACTATAATCCCATTTC
>JAYSPO010000266.1:0-12819 GCA_043722015.1 Candidatus Kuenenia sp.
CCCGGTAACACACGCGGATTCGCATCAGCATGTTCACAATGAACCGATGGTTTTTCTGGCGATCCAGCCCGTGCTTAAACGCCTTGGAATCCGGCATCTCAGGATTTCGCGGAATATCGATTCGCTGCCCGTTACATCCCGAAAACGCATCGCCAAGTCATGCTTTAACCGCTGGATCGCTTTTCACGGACTACGCGGCACAGACTACTTCGGCACGGTCGAGAATTTCGAATATTTTCGAGCAGCCGATCGACTTGCCACCGCATCGATTGAGATTCTGACTCATCCTTCCCTTGATCAGGAAGGCACACTGATTGATCATCTTGACAATCTGCCGCTTGCGGATCGCTTAGCCCGTGCATTCTGTGACCTGCGGCTTTCCGGCTACCCGGGTACCGAAATTGTTAAAACATGCCAGGTTCGGGCCGCATGAGCGGCACATTCGTATAACCGCGTGGGCAACGCCCCGCGCTTCAAATTTCAAATTTCAAATTTCAAATAGAACAATCGCGGCCCGCTGGGCACGCGGTTAAACAATTCAATGCGAACCGCTGCGATGTATTAAGTTACCGCACTACCGGCGACGTTGCTCTGCCATAATCTGCCGCACTCTACGCCAACACCTGTATTGACTCATTCACTGAAAGTGCGAGATACTCCGTCAGTCACGTTTCCGACAAGGATGTTCGGCCCGGCAATTGCTGCAGGGTACAGAGAGGGATTGCGATGAATCTGCTCCAGAAACTTGCCCGTTCAGAAAGCCCGAAACTGAAAAGACCGTTCAGAGCCCTGTGGGGTTACGCTCTGCAGAATAGTGGATTTTCAGAACGCATCCAGCTGAAACGTTCTCAATACACGATCCCGTTTTTTGCCAGGAGCAACATGGCACTGACGCTGTGGGTGGATCCGAATCATGTTGATCGCGCCGAGGAATTTGTGTACGACTTTCTGAAACCCGGAGACACTCTGATCGATGTCGGGGCAAACATTGGCTGTGTGACAGCCGCAGGTTCACTGGCGGTCGGTGACACAGGATCTGTATTTTCCGTCGAACCTCATCCGCAGACGTTCAGGCATCTGCAGAAGACGATCGCCATTAATCACTGCACGAACGTGACAAGTCTCAACATTGCGCTGGGTGCCGAAGCTGGAATCGTAAACTTCACCGACGAACGCCGGAAAGACGACAACAATTGTGTCGCACTGAACGCTGAATCCGGAATCAGAGTTCCCTGTATGACCCTCGCAAGTCTGGTTAACGAACATTCGATTTCAAGAATTGCTGTCATGAAAATTGACGTCGAGGGTTTTGAAATGCAGGTTCTGCAGGGCGGTGAATCGATCCTCCAGATGGTCGACAGTATCTACATCGAAGTGCTGGAACATACGCTTCAGAAGTTTGGCAGTTGCTCGGCGGCTGTGTTCAAGTTACTCCAGTCACATGGCTTCCGCTGCTTCTATTTCAAAGATGACCGCAGCAATGTGGTCGCGTTTGCGCAACACATTGCGCTCCGGGACTGGCAGTCGGAACTGGTGTCCATTCCTGAGGCCGTCTGAAGCGCTGAGTTTCTGGATTCCGGTGGCTCACTCGACCGCCCGAGCTGGCGAGCGGCATGCGTCAGCTTGCCGGTACAAAAAGCGAGATACCGAAAGGCTCACGCCACTCCGCTCGCCGGACTCATTTCCGACGGCGCACGGTATACCGCGCACGGTATACCGCGGCGATTCAACTACCACTTCAGGATGACTTTGCCGGATTGCCCGGACTTCATCGCCGCGAAACCCTGTTCAAATTCGGTGTAATGCAGGCGATGCGTGATTACCGGACTGATATCCAGTCCGCTCTGCAGCATAACGGTCATTTTGTACCAGGTTTCATACATTTCCCGACCGTAGATTCCGTGAATCGTGAGCATATTGAACACGACCAGATTCCAGTCGATCGAGATATCTTCAGAGGGAATACCAAGCATCGCAATTTTTCCGCCATGCGCCATGTTTTTCAGCATGTCCCGGAACGCTGTTGGATTACCCGACATTTCCAGGCCGACATCGAAACCCTCTGCCATTCCCAGCTCACGCTGCACGTCTTCCAGCGTTTCAGTTTTCGCATTGACCGCCCGTGTCGCTCCCATCTTCTTCGCCAGTTCGAGACGCCACGGATTGACGTCGGTCACCACGACGAAGCGTGCACCAGCGTGACGCGCGACGGCTGTGGCCATCAGGCCGATCGGCCCGGCTCCAGTGATCAACACATCTTCACCCAATACGGGAAATGCCAACGCCGTATGCACCGCATTGCCGAACGGATCAAAGATCGAAGCAATGTCCCGATCAATCGCGGCGTCATGATGCCAAACGTTCGTCATCGGCAGCGCGATGTATTCGGCAAACGCTCCCGGTCGGTTCACGCCGATCCCCTGGGTCTTTGCGCAGAGATGACGTCGGCCCGCCAGGCAGTTTCGACAGCGACCGCAGACGACATGGCCTTCACCACTCACGACTTCCCCGGCATGAAAATCGACCACATTGGATCCCACTGAGACCACTTCGCCGACAAATTCATGCCCCACGACCATGGGGACCGGAATTGTTTTCTGGGCCCACGCATCCCATTCATAAATATGCACATCCGTACCACAAATTCCCGTGCGATCCACTTTGATCAGCACGTCATTGACGCCTGCTTTTGGTTCGGGAACATCTTCCAGCCAGAGCCCTTTTTGGGCATGTCGCTTTACCAGAGCCTTCACGTCCTCGTCCTTAATCTAGATTGTGAACACCCCTCAGTCAGCGCGCAGGATATCAGTTGAGGCTCGGCATGGCCACAGTCCCGACAGCGGCGCAGAAGATTCCGGATTGCGGAGCACAAGAATGGAACTGGAGAGCAACACGAGTGCCAGCTGACCGCTATTGCCGTCGATTACGGTGGATCGTGACATGGACTTTAGGGTTGCGACGTACCGCAGGCCTGCTGCCGAGTTCACTGACCGACCACTGCGGAAGACCTGATGTCAGCGGAATCACGGGCTCGGAGCAGGCGCAGCCGGTGTCATTTCCGGGCGCTGCGTTGCCAGTTGTTTCCGGAGCGACAACCAGCCGCTTGCGCAGGCGAATTCGTCGAAAATGAACAACAGAGCCTTCGCTTTGTAAGGCAATGCTTCCAGAAAATGGCTTAGCACCGCTCACTTCGCCTGCTTTCCTGCCGTTCACTTCCACGCTCAGCCGCCCCCCCTGACTGACGATTTTGCCCTCATTCCAGGTATCCACTGGCCGCGCGAGACCGGGCTCCGCTTCGCTGGAATGATCACTCATCGCGTCGCCACTGGGAAACACGCTGCCTGCCTTTGGCTGATGCAGTTGCACCTGCATCGATGTTGGCCAGATTCGTGGTTCGTCCTGTGTGTAAACCAGTACGCCACTATTGCCGTCCGCATCTTTGGGGTACTTCCATTCCAGCGTCAATTCGAAATCAGAAAAGGTCTCCGTTGTATACAGGAACCCTTTGGGTTCGCCGGAACAAATCAGAATGAGTTCTTTATCATCCCCCTCGCGAATAACTTTCCAGACCGGTAGGTCCGGCGTCGCAGGTGCAGAACTGAAAACTTTCCAGTGCTGAGTCAGATCTTCCGTCAACAAATCAACTGTCTCAAACTCATCCTTCTTCGGCAAACTCTGCTCATCGACAGCATCCGCAGGTCTCCGTTCTGTCTGCGTCTTTTTCGCAAGCGGTCTGACTGCTTTCGAAGCGACAGTCTGTTGAGGCG
This sequence comes from Candidatus Kuenenia sp., assembly GCA_043722015.1. Taxonomy (GTDB): domain Bacteria; phylum Planctomycetota; class Planctomycetia; order Planctomycetales; family Planctomycetaceae; genus SXXK01. The sequence goes on from JAYSPO010000266.1 coordinate 3,768, forward strand.
TTGCTTCCTGAGCAATCGAGGGTGTGGCCAGGATCAGCGCCAGCACGAACGCCACACCTTTAGCAGATCGGCAGTTCAGCCAGATGATCGGCAGCCGTATCTTCTTTAAGATGCGACCCTGAAATTGAGACGACCTCTGAGACACCAGATATCCCTTGTTGTAATTTGGCAGCGTTCAATCGGCAATCAGAACAGCATCAGCACGCAAGCCAACATGTCTCCAGATTCAGTTTCTGTGATTCAAATTCCGCAACCGGCTCGTGTGCCCACTGCCTGCGGACAAGCGATCTTGTTCGGGCAGACTATCAATGAGGCACTACACATTGGAACAGGCCGGTTGTCAATGCTACGAGTGACCTGATCAGTCCAGAGTCGCAGAGTTTATCCACCAGTCGTCCACACGCCGACGGCTGGTGGCGGGTCAAATGCGATGACTTTTTGTCACCCCATGCTCGCAGAGTGTTGATTTAATGGGGTCAGACCCCTTCATGACGGCACGAAGCTAAAACCCAAACGTTTTTGGCTTCGACTACCGTGAGTAGGGGGTCTGACCCCATTAAATCAACGCAGCGAATATGCCGCTTGTGGCATAAAGGTTGCTGTCTCGATATTCCGAAAGTGCTGGTTCTGCCGTTCGGGAGACAATGTTGAGTCACCGCAACACCGCCACCCCGCAAAGGACTTGAAAAAACGAACCCAGGTGATCGTGGAGCCATTGTTCAATTCTTGCGAAACGTTCCAGTCGTTTAACACGCGCAATTAGCGCCGTGTTGCGGTTTTTTAACAGCATGAAATTCTGTGCCTTCGGAGCAAGAAACGCTCACGAATCTTAAACTGCTGCGCCTCCAGAAGTTAAGTCATACAAATTTGTCTGCTGGTGCCCATCCGAGTACTTTTGGTGCATGGCGGAACGGAGATCGCGTCCTTGAGGAGTCTCGGGAGTTTTTTTTCAGTCTCCCATCTGAATTTCTCTCTCAAAAACACGTAAAGGAGTTCACATGTCAAAGAAGTCTCTGTGGAATGATGAATCGGGCGTTATTCTGTCGGCCGAAATTGTGCTGATCGGCACCATTCTGGTTCTGGGAATGATTGTTGGCCTTGTCGAATTGCAATGTGCGGTGGTTGCGGAACTGAGCGACCTGTCCAGCGCGCTTGGAAATCTCGATCAGTCTTATCAGGTCTCAGGATTTTCAAGCTCAAAGGGCAATGGCCGCTATAAAGCCCGCACGAACGGTGCAGCTTATTCTGATCGGGCTGATACTTGCGATTGCGACAGCAATCTGAGCATCGTGTGCAACGATCCTGGCGAGGTACGCAAGTAAGAACCTCTAACAAAACCTGCGTGAGCCGCGACGCCTGTGGTTGCGTTTCAGGCAAGAGGTGAGACAGAGTGAGAGCTACGATTCCGAGTTTGCTCTCACCTCACTTCTCAGTGTACTGTTTCGAAGTCGGCGACAGGCTCATGTCGCTCTCTGGCAACGCTCGCACTTCCGCGGTGTTCATCCTGTCGGTGGAGTGTAAACTCCATTCGTCAATTCTGCTGACGCCCATTGTTGCCATCCTGCAACATGCTCGCGGCATGCGCGGGCCTGCTGCCGCTCGATTTGCGTTCGTCGCTCTGATGCCGAACCTCTGAAACGGGCCTGTTGCCTGTTGCCTTTTGCCCCCAACCCTTTCAGCTGCGATTCGGCACGCTGTCTGCCTTACGTTCTGCCACTACTCGACACTCTTGTCGAAGTTCGAAGTCTCAGTCGCAACTGTCTGCGACGCTTCGAGAATCTGGTCAGTCACTCTTGGCGGATGAAGGAAGATCACAATGTTAAAGAAACTCTGGAACGACGAATGTGGGATTATCCTGTCAGCAGAAATCGTGATCATTGGCACGATTCTTGTCATCGGAATGATCGTAGGTCTTGTGGAGTTGCAATGTGCAGTCGTTGCAGAACTCAGCGACATCGGTGACGCAATCGGAAATCTGGATCAGTCGTACCATACCAGTGGATTGTCGTCATACAAGCACAGCGGTCGCATCAAGGGAGCCACTTATGGTGCCAGCTACAGCGACAGACCTGACACGTGCGACTGCAACGCGATTCTGGTCTGCGACCCAGCCACCAGCCGAGGCGAAAAAGGCTACAACTAAGCCTGATGCAATCGGCAGTCATTTGGAATGCGGCGACTTGTCGCCGCTTTGCTTTTCCAACGCGGTGTTTTTGTCAAGTGGCGTGGAAATGCAGAGAACATTCCATTTCCATTTCAGGTGAAGTCGGCAGAACAAACGAACGTCGTTCCCAGAGCCAAATTAGCTGAAAAAGAAAGCGGTGACGAGTCACCGCACTCCAAAGGTCGCTGTTTTGGGCCTAAGCGACAACTCTCACAGCGCCGGCGCACAAACTGCTCTCGACGCAATCCGCTTGAATAATGTACACCTCACAGCATTTGACCGGCGAATTCCGTTGCCATTCGGCGTGAGAGGTGTGTGACTATGAATCGGCCGCTCAGAATCTCGTTCGCCGCTTGCTGTGTCGTCATGCTGATGGGCTGTCGATCCGTCGGAATACCACCCGCCGTTGTGGCGTTACCAGCAGCATCCGCCCCCGAGATTCCGTTGCGACTTGCTTCCTCATTCAGGATTGTCGGCTGCGACGCCACATTTGATGACCAGCGACCTGCCCCGAAGTCTCTCGCGCAAGCCGGCAACTCGGAAACTGACCCTCGCTGAAGCGCAAACACTTCCAACGGAAATTACCGACGGTAAACAGGCAGGGCTTAACTGCCAGATCCATGCCACGGTGAATTTCGCAGGCAGGCAGGGAGCCGAGGTAAAACGCACCATTCTCATCAATCGGCACGCTCCGCTCACCGCCGACGGATCAATCAAACATCAGACCGCAGCTCTCATTGAAGCGGCGCTCGAAGAATTCGAGTCATCGATTTGACGTTTCTTTACAGGCTGGTAGATCTTTCAGCGCAGCATTCATCGTCGGATACTTTGCTTCGATCGAAGAAATGCACGCTGTCTCTAACAAGCACAAGGGCGCCACGACGCTGGAGTTTTCCAAAACGGACTGGAAGCTGAAATAGCTCCTGTTGCGCAGAACCCCTGCCAGGAAAGTCTGGGTGCAATCCCGCTCTCCCCGTGAAATCCATTGGCCACACGCTGGTTTGGGCATACGCGATTTGCCTCCCATCGACCAGGATGGATGAGTTTTTTTGCTGCCCACTTGCTCCGGGGCAACTCTCTTGCGACCATGCTCATGGCTTCGTTGATGAATCCTGCCCCCATAACTCCGAACTTCTGGACTCCTGCCGTGATCCAATCCTGCGTTCGTACTTTTGCCTTGCGTTCGATGATTTCCAGCAGCATGTTTGCCCTGGTGGCAATGATCAGTGGTCTGGCAGTGGCAGATGTGCGGGACAGGGCAGTCGTCAGCCTGACCTTTGACGATCTGCCGGAATCAGGAGTCAGCGCGACGACCGCCGATTCTGCGAAGGGCGGCAAAGTCGCGGATGCGGTATCGCTGACTCAGGCTCCTTCCCGAATTCCATCTGCATTTGTCTCGGGCAGCGCAGGTGCGTCGTTGTTGCTTGATCCGGGAATGAAGCAGCAAATCGTGATTGCCAACAGTGAAGACATCAGCCGACCGGATGCAGTTTCTGTCAGCGGATTGTTTGCAAATCTGCAGTCGGCTGACTCCAACACTTATCATGGCCTGTTTGCCAAACGCCATCCGACCACCAGCACTTCAAATTACGGAATCAATTTCAATGCGGGTACAGATACGCTGCAGGTCTATGTGCATGACGGCACGGGATACAAACTTGCGCAGTACAGCGTCAAGCAGACCATTGGTTATCGACGTCGGATGCATCTGACCATCAGCCTGGACCATGCCGACGCTCCGGGGGCCGACGCAGACGCAGATGTGGATGATGTTCGGCTGCGGGTGTTTGTGAATGGCAAGCTGGCGACTCCGACGGTCGTCTCGGGTGGGTTCGCCGAAGGAAATGTTGGCTGGCTGCAGGACATTTCGCTGGCGAAGTGTGTGAGCGACACGCCACTCACGATTGGTTCCAGCTTCACTGACAGCGAGATGCTGCGACTTGTCTGTGATGAGTTTCACGTCTTTGGCGAGGCATTGACTGACGAAGATGCGATGACGTTGTTCAACGAAGTCGCTGGTGCATCTGCCGCAGAGATTTCGCAGGAACAGACTGCCGGAGCTGACAGCACTCGAGCTCAGCCCGTCATTGGGCGAGTCATCCCACATGCGGTTGAAATCAACAAGACCACGCGCGTGCAATTGGCCGGTCAGAATCTGCAGGGGGCAAGACTGCACACAGACGTGGCGGGAATTTCCTCCACCGTCGTGGAAGGTGGTAATGCGAACCAGGGACTCTTCGATGTGACTGTTGCAGACACTGTATTGCCCGGACGCTATCTGGTGCGCTGCGTGACGACCGGGGGTGTCAGCAAGCCCGCTGTAATCGCGGTCGATCGCATTCCAACGGCGGCTGACGGCGCATATACCAGAGAAGCACCTGCGACGGCCCTGCCAACTGCAGTTGCCGGCGTCATTTCCGGTACCGAACAAAAGCAGCTTTGGTTTCAGGGGACAGCAAACCAGAAGATCGTCGCGGAAGTCGAAGCCCGCCGCGTTGGTTCGAAACTGGATCCGGTGGTTGAAATTCGTTCGGCCGAGGGAACTCCTTTGGCACTGCAGTGGCAGCAAGCAGAACTGCAGGGGGATGCACGGGCGACGGTGACGCTCCCGGCCGACGGCCTCTACGTGGCGGAAGTTCACGATCTGCAGTTTCGGGCCGCAGGCGGCAGCATCTGGCGGTTGATGGTGGGTGACCTGCCGCCATCGTCGATTGCGTTTCCGGCGACATTGACGTCTGTGGGCACTTCATTAAGAACACTCAGCAAGAACTCAATTTCAGAAGCGGTCTCGATCAAGGCGAACGAAGGTGGCGTGGCAATTCAGTCGGGTGTCGCCATTCTTCCCCTGCCAGCACTCAGGACCCTGAACGGCGTGCATGTGATAGAGCCGCTCGAAGGCACATTTCCGGAAACGGCTGTCGATGCGACGTTCACGGCAACGCCGTTTCTGCCTCTGTTCATCAGCGGTCGCATCGCCGCGGCGGGGGAAACCGATACCGTCCTGCTGACCGTCACGCCGGGACAAACACTGAACTTTCAACTGGCCGCCCGTGGAATCTCGTCACCGTTGCGCGGTCACCTGGCATTGTTCAATGGTGACGCGCTCGTCGCGCAGAATGACGGAAACTCAGGAGTCGATGACCCAACGTTCAACTTTGCTGTTCCGGAAGGGGTCACGCAATTGAAAGTCCGCGTGCGGGATATCAATGAAAAGGGTTCACAGGCGTCGGTTTATCAGCTTCAGATTGCCCGCCCGGATCGTCCTGCATTTGCGATGAGTACTCGCGAAGAATCCGTACGCCTGCCATTGAACGGATCGACACCGGTCCGGTTGTCAGTGGTCAGAACATCGCCGTCGTTTCGATACACGGGCCCGATTCATCTTTCGACGTCAGGAATGTCGTCGGTCACAATTGTGCCTCAGACGATTGCTGCCAGTGAGCAGAATCAGGACGTGTTGGTGATGCTGACTCGCAATGCTGCGGGTAATCCCGCAGTCGTTGCAGACGGGCAATCGTTGACGATTTCCGGAACTGCCGACGGACCCGCGTCGGGGTTTTCGACGATGGTCTCCTTTGTGCTCGATTCGGTTCCGACGAATGCACTGACCCTGGCGGATGAGGCTCTCGTGGCTGGCCCCGCCGATCCGACTCCCGGCACAATCCTGCTGGATGCCGCACCGCCGATTCTGCTGCGTGGGTTGCCAGCGGTTTTGCTGGTGCGAGTCCTCCCACTGACGGAACAGACACCTCCGTTCGTGCGTTTTGAAATGACAACGACAGAGCCTGTTCGCCTTGAAGATCCGAACAAACCTGATTCGCCGAGGAAGCCTGGCATCGCACTGAATGAATTTCAGTTCGGTCCTGTTTCGCAGGGCGTCATGGGACTGACTGTACGCGTACCGACCGACACACCGTCCACCGCAATTGATGTCGTGATCTCAGCCGACTTCGTCACACAGCCACTCGCATCTGGAATCGGTTCCAGAGCGTGGACAGCACCAACGACACTTTTTATCGAAGACGCAGTCACTGTTGCTCCGCTGGCCGACGTGAAAGGTACCAAGGCCGGTGGGGCCATCGTCACTGGAACCGTGCAGCGTCATCCTTCGTACGACGGAGAGTTCACGGTGGTATTGGACGGTCTGCCGAAAGACTTCTCAGCCGCCCCTGCCATCGTCGCTGCTGGTCAGTCGGCTTTCACGCTGAGCCTGACAATTCCCGAATCGTCCACGCCCGGCGAAGTTCCGAATCTGACCGTCCGAGCCCAGGTTGCCAGCGGCTCCACCATCAGCAAACCAGTGGCAGTGAAGGTTGTGGTGGAGTAATCCAGACCGTTAAGACAACGGCCTCGTTGAATTTCGCGCGGTGATGCCTGAGAGAAATGGCGAGCGGCATGCGTCAGCTTGCCGGTACAAAAACGCGGTACCGGAGGGCTCACGCCGCTCCGCTCGCCAAACTCATTTCCGCCCGAGTCGTGTGTGTGTGTGTAGTCCCGCCTTGTGTCGTTGCGTCAGCCAGCAATTCCATCTGCCGAGAAGCCAATCTCCGCAGCTTGCTTCGGCAAATTCTGCCGATGTGCGTAGCGAATCGTGATGATTACTTCGATGCAATTCAGTCTTGTCCACCAGCAATCGAAATTCAGGAAAGCTGCGCTGAGACTGCCGATCGCGAAGACTTCGCAGCTAAGCCGAATTATGTGCTGGAGAATCGCCGGATTTCCTGATCGGGGACCCAATTCAATGAATCACAAGCGCGGATGCCGGGGCCTCAGGACCGATACCGAATAAGCCCCCGATCGAGCAATCTCCACACCGTGTGGGCTCAGGGATTTTCGTCACATCATTCGCTGATCGCAGTGACTCCGGCGAGTCTTGTTGACACAAAAATCGGGCTCTTGTCTGTTTTCATTCGGGAGGAATGAAGGCTGGCAGGATCTCACGGAAGAGAAAGAAGTAAAAACAATGATAAGGCGATCATGGAAGTCGCTCCTCACGGGTATGGCACTTATCGGTGGAATGACTGTGGCAAACGCCGCTTTCGCCGCTGAAGGCTGCTGCACTCCGGCCGGAATGGACTGCAAACAGTGTGAACAGATATTTGCGGACGCCGGCACGAAGCTCACTGAGCAACTGGCAGGCATGAGTTGCTGCGGCAATGGTTGCAGCGACGCCGGCAGTTGCTGTGCTCCGACATCGGTTTGCGATACAGCATGCACGGACACCTGCGGCGACGCTGTGGCGGACGCCTGTGGCGAAGGTTGCGGAGAATCTGCCGAAGGCTGCGGTCTGTTTGGTGATTGCGGCAACGGAATCACCTTCGGTGGCTGGACACAATTTGGCTACCAGGACGGACCAGACGGTGCCTTCACCGGCAACGGGACGCAAAACAACGTCAACTTTGGCCCTGCCGCAGGCTTGAACAACGCCAAAGAGTGGGGCAAGTTCAACCTGAATCAGCAGGGTTTGTACGTCAACAAAACGGCCGACGGGAGCAATGGTCTTGGCGTGGGTTATCGTGCTGAGATGATCTACGGTGTGGACGGTAACGAAGCTCAGTCGTTCGGAAACAATCCCGGACGCTACGACTACCTCAACGGATGGGATCACGGGACCTACGAATGGGCACTGCCGCAGTTGTATGCAGAAGCCGCGCTCGGAGATCTGTCGGTCAAAATCGGGCACTTCTATACGCCGGTTGGCTATGAAGTCATTCCGTCCAGTGGCAACTTCTTCCTCAGCCGCCAGTTGACGTTCTACAACAGCGAACCGTTTACGCATACCGGTGCTTTGGGAACTTACAAAGCGGGTGACAACCTGCAAGTGCTTGGCGGTTGGGCCGCAGGCATGGACACAGGATTTGATCGTCTGAACGGTGGCAGCGTCTTCGTTGGCGGCTTCATCTACGCCATATCAGAAGCGACGAGTTTGACATACATGACCTGCACGGGAAACATGGGTGCACGTGGTGACGGATCAATCAACAGCATCTTCCTGACACAAACCTGGTCGGACAAGATTTCATCCGTCCATCAGTTTGACGTCCTTGGATCCAACCTGAACAGCAACTTTGGAGCCAACCTGCCAACACCCGGAGCTGGGATCGCCAACAACTCGACGGGGCAGATCAACTACCTGTTCTATACCATCAACGATAAGTTGAAAGCTGGTATTCGACAGGAATGGTACAAGGCCGACGGCACGTCATACAACACGATGACCTACGGCGTGAACATTAAGCCCATGGACAAACTCGTGATTCGTCCGGAAATTCGTCAGATGTGGTCGCCAGGCGCTGCTACAGCGGATGGTGCAAACACTGCTCCAGGGCACGACGCATTATTCAATTCCACTGTCTTCGGCATCGACGCCATCATCACCTACTGATTGCAGCAGGCTGATGGCAGGTTGAACCAGTCGACAACTTAAAAACCATGACCGCAGCGGAACTCTCTCGTTCCGCTGCGGTTTTCTTTTTGCTGAATCGTGCGTTCTGGTGAACGTCAGCGTTCAATATACTCCACCCAGCGTGCGTTGAATCGCCAGACGTTGAACGCGACACCGGCAGTTCTGAAGTTGCGCATTTTGTGAGGGGCTGGGAGCCTGGCATATCGTCAGCCGTTGGCGTGAGCCACCAAAATACGGACAATGCAGCGACTCAAGTCTGAGGGCCCGAAACAATCGCCAATGTGTCAGTCCTTTGAAAGATTCCCGGCGATGGCCGGGCGGCAGTTTAAATAGGTCCTGCCTGCCGGGCAGGACTTCGCGGCTCGCCGCGACCTGAGCGCATGAGATCAACCTGAATCAGACTGACATTTTCAAAACCACGTCGCACAGGTTCGCCTTGCGGCGAAAGTCCTTTCCGGCAGAAAGGACCTACCAAACACAGT
>JAYSPO010000267.1:0-2053 GCA_043722015.1 Candidatus Kuenenia sp.
CCCGCTGCTCCACGATGCAACGTGCTCTGCATATGCGGCCTTTAACACCCCCAACGTTGTGGCATCGTCAATGCCACTTGATTTCCCACACGAGAAGAGTATCAGGCACACTGCCGCGATCGATTTCACTATGCCCTCCCGATAAAATCGTCAATCGAACCACAGCGGTCGCCGGCCTCAATCAGTTTACAATAACGCTATCAGCACGAATCGCAGCGGCGATCTGGTCAGCAACGCGCAAATCAATTGAAATTCGTGCCCGCGATCGCCGTAGTGTGTGCGGGTGTGGAAATTCTCCCACGTGCCAAGGGTTCTGAATCACTCCAACTCAGTATTTGCACACACCTGATAGGTCCACTTGTCATTCCAAGGGATGGAATTCGGATTCACTTCGCAGAAGTCTGGTTCTCCTTCCTTCCATCTGCAATCCACCGCAGTCACGCAGACAACGTCCACGGATAAGGCGCACGTGAAGTTCAGGGCATAGGTTCATTTATATTTCGGGCCCTGCAACGCGAGTTGGTCCTCGGCAAGTTCGCACGTAGCCTGCGATCCGTTGTCTCCGCAGTGAGCACTTGCCGCACAGTTGTCATCACCATTGTAGCAACGCTCACCACGTCCCCAAAGTGCTGCGGCTTCATTGGCGCTCAGGGTTCGCCCCGCTGATGAGCCAACTGAACTGATTACTGATGTCACAAAAAATAACACGACGAGACCAACCGACGCACGTTTCATCTTTGCTACCCTTGCTGATGGACTCCATAAGGCCAAATTGAAGCTGCGAAACAATCGCTGCCATTTGGCGAACTTGGGCAATCTTAGTGGGGGGGGCAGTATTGCAAGCACCCTCACGGAGTATTTTCAAGATCCTGTCAAATAGATTGAGAAGGATTCAATGCCCTGATGTGCGGCGGCGTGGGTCAACTGAAAGAGCAGATGGAACGTGGGTGATTCGGTGGCGACGCCTCATTCCTGTTTCGGCAGCTTTTGCCGCACCGCCGACATTCGACGCAATTCGTACGCATTCAATGGATGGTACTGCGAGTCGGAGATGTCAATCCTTGTGATCGGTCGAAAATTCTTCCTGAATCCGATCGACGAGACGTAACCTGCGTGTGATCCTTGTCAGCATGGCACACGGGTCATGCACAAAATGAAAAATCTGCAGGAGACAAAAATGATCAACATTTACACTCGCTCCATGATGCTGATCGCCGGAATGATGTCAATTTCCGCAATCGGCTGTGTTACCGGCACGAATACGTTTTCAAACGCGATGGTTCCAGCCACCAGATATTGCAGCATTGATGACACCCCCGCACCGGTGTTTGATATTCCTGTGGCGGCGGAGCGTTCACCTGTGATGAGCAACAGTAACAGGAACGATACCAGTGGCGACAAAGTGAGTCTGGCTCCTTAGCTCCGCTTACATTTGAAAACATGTTGCAAATGAATCGGGTTTTTGGATGCGATGGCTGAACAATCGAATGCAGGATGGACATTCACGTCCGTCGCATGGCCATGAAACACGCTCGAAGCGCTGGCTATTGTGCGTTGACCGTCGGTCGACAATGCGACGTTGCTGGCGAATATCTCGGACATGAATGTCCAAGCTACGGGAATCGCAGCTTTGGTTCGAGTTTCAGGAACTCGGCCCGTCTCCTTTTCCAACTTCGGATTTGGTGCACAATGCGCGGAACTTTCGCGGCAGAACGCCGCGCCTGCGATTCGACACGATGTCGGCCTTTGGATTTGCGGCTTCGCAGCTTTAGGAGTTCCTGCTCTGTATCCTGCTGATCAGCATTTCCACAACCTGCGCGATCGTAAGGTCCGATGTGTCCACGACCACGGCGTTTTTGGCTGGTTTCAGGGGCGCGTGTTCGCGGGTTTCGTCGCGGTCGTCACGCAGGCGGAGCTGATCCATCACGACGGGAATTGGCTGATCGACGCCTTTATACGACAGCTCGCGCTGGCGTCTCCGGGCCCGGGCTTCGAGGTTGGCTTTGACAAAAAACTTGTGTTCGGCATCCGGGAACACGACGGTACCCTGATC
>JAYSPO010000268.1:0-4234 GCA_043722015.1 Candidatus Kuenenia sp.
CGCACAGGATCGCAGGTCGCGGCCAGCGAGTTCTCCAGCAAATTGCGAAAGACCTGATGCAGACGCTGGGCATCGACCGCACACTGCAGATTCACACCGACTGCGGTTTCCAGAAATTCGACGTCCCTGCCTTCCCTGATTGGTGCCAGATCGGCCCAGACCATCCGCCAGATCGTTTGAAGATCGCAGCATTCGCGGTTGAGTTGTATGGGTGCCGTATAATGGCGAACCTCTTCCAGTAATTGGCAGACTGCGTCGTTCGCCCCTTCGATGTGACCGAGACTCTTGAGCGCTTCCGGCTGGTCCCGCAGTCCAAATCGCAACAATTCAACGTGCATCTGGATACGCTGCAGATAATTGCGGGTTTCGTGAGCCAACACGGCGACCATCTCTCCGACCGCAGCGAGACGTTCCGCCTGCATCGCCCGCCGCTCGGCCTGTTTCAATTGAGACAGGCGCGAGAGACAGGCGCGCATCGCGTGGGGATTGACAGGTTTGAGAAGGTAGTCGGTGGCACCATTTCGTAAAGCGGCGATCGTGCTGTCCAGGTCGGCATAACCGGTGACGATGATGACAGCTGAATCCGGAGCTAAGGCTATTAATTGGGGCAACACGTCCTCGGCGTAACCATCCGGCAATTTGCGGTCGAGCAGGATCGCGAGGATGTGCGACCAATCAGAGCGGTTCAATATTTCGCCAATCGTGCCAGCCGTCTCAACTCGGTAACTGTCGAGACTGAGCGCACGACGAAGACCGTTCACCAGGTCAGGCTCATCATCGACAATCAGGATCGTGTCTTGCTGTACCATGGAGAATTTCACATTTCGGCGAGCTTCTTCGGCTCACACATGAGGCGGCGTAATGTGCCAACCAGATTGTCAATGTCAAAAGGCTTTGTGATGCTTCCGCTGGCGCTCATCGCCAAACCTTGTTCCATTTCCGGGTGCATCTCCAAGTGGCCGCTCATCAGCATGACTAACGCTGTGGGATTGCGCTGTTTGACTTGCCGCAGCACATCCAGGCCGCTTCTGCCACTCAGATTCATATCGAGCAGTACCATTGCTCGTGGTCGCTTTTCAAAGATAGCGACGGCCTGTTCCTGGTCGGCGGCCCGATGCACGTCGAACTCCCTGGCCATGAGAGCGCGGGTCAGCGACCGGAGAAAGTCGGGTTCGTCATCGACCACCAGTACCGGTCGCGTAACGGCCGTATATTCGATCAGCTTACAGACCTCTTCCAGGTCCAGTGGTTTTGACAGCACTTCCGTGGGCCCTTCGTCGCGTGCCTCGTCCATCAGTTTGGTGAAGCCAGTCATCAGAATGACGAACACATTCGGCGCGATGGCACGAATCCGGCGAAAGGCTTCGACGCCATCAGTCCCGGGCATGCAAACATCCATCAGGACGCCGTGCGGTTCGCGCTGACGAACGTACTCAACGGCTGCTTCGCCGCTTCCGACCGTCGCCACGTCGAAACCACGCAGTTTCAGAATGCGTGCCAAACCGCGGAGCATATCCGGCTCGTCATCCACGATCAGCAGCGACAGCGACGGCGAATCATTCATACTTCAATCTCCCTGGGTTCAGGAGCGGGGAGCTTCAATTGAAACGTTGCGCCGCAGCCTGGCACACTGTGGACCTCCAGACTTCCGTGATTTAATTCGGCATATCGCCGCGAGACAGCCAGGCCAAGACCGATTCCTTTAATCTTTCGGGAGAATAAAGGCTCAAATATTTTCTCCAGATCGGTGGCGGCGATGCCCGGTCCACTGTCCGTGACTTCCAAAACAACATAATTCTCCTGATGCATGGCGCATAGCTTCAAGTCACCACCTTTCGGCATCGCGTCAAAGGCGTTGCAAATGAGATTGACAATGATCTGGACGATTTGCCCTTTATCTGCCCTGCAGACGACAACGTCTTGCCCGACAGGATGCAGAATGTTTACGGCGGCTGGGATTTCAATGCGAGAGAGTGCTTCGTCGATGGCGGCGGTTACCGGGAACTCCGATTCCTGACGTTTAGGTTCACGCACATAGTCAAGCAACTCGCTGACCAGCCGATTTGAAGTTGCCAGTCCCCGCTCCAGTTCGTCAAATGCATCTTCGGCATCCTGGCTGAGTTCCTTCTGGGAGATCCGCAGGAAGTAAGCTGAGTTACGGATGATTCCCAGCGGGTTGCGCAGTTCATGTGCCACGCCACCAGCCAGCTCGCCAATTGTCGATAGCCGCTTCACTCGATCCTGCCGTATGAGAAACTCCGTCTGGTATGCATCCTCAATGACGGCCAGATCAAGATCGATCATCTTGTTCAGGGCACGCGCAGCCAGTGAAAGCTGCTCGGCGTCAATGTCAGGCGATGAATAGAGGGCCTGCATCAAACCCGTGCGGAGGCGGGACATCGCGGCGTTCGTATAAGCCTGCGGTAATCCAATATCTACATGACGCCAGCCGACCTTCCAGCGACGGGCAACATAGTCCCGGTCGCAGGTCGCGGTCAGCAAGTCTCCCACCCACACGAGCAGAGTTCCCTTGAGGCGTTCGACTTGCGCAGGGCCGCCCGTGATCACTTTGTTCGCTTGCGGATGCCGCTGAATCTCGGCGTAAAAATCATCAATGAGCGGCCCAAGATGTGGTTTGAGAAGGTCGGCGACCGACCGGACCTGTTCCGCATCGTCCTCGCTCCAGCCGACGTAAGCCTGCAAGTCGCGATAGAGTTCGTAGATCTTGTCGAGGTGCATGCAATACTTGCTTTCGGGGCAGCGCTGTCGATACCGTCGCTGCGATCTATCCACCCAGTCCGGCTGCTTTGATCGGCAGAGACTCCGCCAGTAGACTTAAACACGAAACCAAATCATTGGCGAAAATCGACTATCTTACTTTCCTGGGTCTTCACGGCTGAAATGTACAGGAACACAAGCAAATTTCCAGCAACACGTGTTCTACAGGATGGAACGGCGGAATCCACCTCGGTGGAAATGGCGGTCACGTTGATTTGCGTATATGCAAACCTTCGGTATATATCATCTACTGTCTACTCGCCAAGCTGACTTCTCCGTCCAAGGCTGATCGCACTAGAAGTAGAGATGCAATGCTGTTTCCGATGTTTGCAGCGATTCGCAATGGTTGCTCTGCTCGACGCCACCCTGCCGGAAATGGATGGGTTCGTGCTGATGCAGCGTTTGCACCTGCCGCAGGATTGGATGCAATTCATTATTCTGTCCGGCCAAGATAATCTGGAATGGCGAGCGAATGCCGAAGGCGTTTTTGCGTGCCTCACAAAACCCTTCAAGCTGGCCCTGTTGCAGGCAACTGTCGAAGGTGCTTTTGAACGCGCTAACGATAAATTGACCGATCGACAGCAACTGGCTGGCAGCTGACACCTGACGATGACAGGTAGTGAACGCGATCGCGGAGAATTCCTCAGTGTGCGTAGAGGCACACAAAGGTGTGCTGTTCATGCTGCATGCGCGTTGTTCGCCTTGCACTCAATCGATTCCTGGGGCACTGTGATTCAATTGCAACTCAAGACCAACTCAAGCGTTGTTGCGCCCAGTGATGCTGGCAATGCCCTACACCTTGGTCAGCGGGCGAAACCGCTGTGCTAAGGTACGACTTTTGCGTCTCATTCGAATTCAGATGAGCGTGTTAACCATTCCGGTTAGGAACAATTCAGATTCAAGGCGTGTGTGACGTTTCCGCTCAGAAAAGGAGAATTGAAATGCTTGGAACCATTCTACTCGTAATTCTGATCCTGATACTTCTGGGAGCAATTCCTGCATGGCCTCACAGCAGAAGCTGGGGCTATGCATCAAGCGGCGGTCTCGGATTAGTCGTGCTGATCATCGTCATGGGGTGCGAGCAGCCATCGTCTGTTCCGACGTCTGGCAAGGTCACCTCCGAGGACGTGCGGCATGATGCGAACAAGGCGGTTGATGCGGCTGCCGAATTCTCTCAGCAGACAAAAGATGAATTTCAGCAGAAACTGGAGACTCGACTCAAAGAATTGGATGCAGAAATGGTAGTGCTGCGAGAGAAAGGACGCGATCTGAAAGACGAAGCGAAGGTGAAATGGGATGAAAAGCTGGTCGAACTTGAAGCGAAACGCGATACGGCCCGGGCGAAATTAGCCCCTAGACAAGCGACGTTTGGAGTGCGGTGACTCGTCACCGCTTTCTTTTTCAGGTAATTTGGCTCTGGGAACGACGTTCGTTTGCTCTGCCGATTTCACCTGAA
>JAYSPO010000269.1:0-6861 GCA_043722015.1 Candidatus Kuenenia sp.
CGGATGGAGCCACTGTGGTTGACCGTGACCCGCGTCTCCCAAAGACGGATGCCAGCGTTCCCGGAAAAGCAACCATTTTGATCGATCGGCCCGGCAGGATTGAAATTCACACGGCGTCCGACAGTCCACAACTCCTGGTTTTGTCCGAACGATTCTCCGACGGATGGAAGGCCACGGCTGACGGCGTGCCAATTCCGATCCTGCGAGCAGAAATCGATTTCATCGGCTGTATTGCACCGTTTGGCGATCACACGATTCGCTTTGCCTTCCAGCCCTCCAGCGTCCGTAACGGTCGCCTGATTTCCGCTGTCACACTGCTCTTGCTCGGTCTCTTTGCCGTGTGTCGCGTCATGTTGTCGAGATGGACCGGAACGGTTTCAAGGACGGGGTCAAATTATCCGTGACTTGTGCTGCTGTCCTTGCGAGTCGTTGACCGAATCTCTGCCACTGTGACCCTGACCTTTTGATTTGCGTTCCGTTGATATTCCGCATAAAATCTGTGTACTTCGACTGTGCCAGATTCGTCTTAACGACCCCATCCAGCTCGCCATCTGCTTCACCAACGGCACGAGGCCGTTGGGGTCGAATATGGGACAGTCGAACTACGAAGTGCGGTTTTGTTCGGGGTACTAAGGATTGTCGTCATAAAAATTATGCTGTCTATTTGGTCCGACAAGAGGGTGTCAATTTGAGTTTCCTGAAGCAAGAACGGACAGTCCTCAACGAGTTGTTGCCCGGTTTGGACGAAAAGCTGGCAAAGCTTTCGCTGGCGGAAACGGAACGGCCGGGTAATCCCGGCATTGCCCTGTATCGCGAAAGCGGGGGTGTGCGGTTAATGATCCCGACTGCACAAGGCGGGCTCGGTGCCAGTGCGTTGCAAGCAGTCCGCGTCCATCGCGCGATTGGCAGCCGATCTCCTTCGCTTGCCATCGCGACGACCATGCACCACTTTTCGGTGGTCTCACTGGTGGAAGCTGCGGCCATGGGTACCGGGGCGGAATCCCTGCTGCTTGAGGCGATTGCCAGTCAAAACCTCTATGTCGCGTCTGGCTTTGCAGAAGGAAAAACCGGGCAGAACATCCTCACGTCGTCGATGCAGGTACGGCGATCTTCGGCAGGGCTCGTCGTGAACGGCAGCAAAAAGCCATGCAGCCTTTCCTCGTCAATGGGGTTGTTGACGGTGAGCTTGTGCGTTCCGCCAGGGGACGATGGTCAGCCGAGCGGGTTCGCAGTGGCGATCATACCGGGCGATGCTGAAGGAGTCGAACGCCGACCGTTCTGGACCAACTCTGTGTTGGCTGGTGCCGAAAGTGATGAAGTGGTCCTGCGGGACGTCGTGGTTCCCGACGCCTTCGTGGCGTACCTGGCCAACGAAGCCCATGCAAAAGCGGTGCAGACACGCAGCTTCATTTGGTTCGAACTCCTGATTTCGGCGTCCTACCTCGGGGTTGCCAGCGCTTTGGTGGAACGTGTCCTGCTTGCCGGCCGAGGCACGCCGACCGAACGAACTCGACTGGCAATTGATGTCGAAGGAGCCATGGGTGCCCTGGAAAATGCGGCTCGGGCGATTACGGACGGCCAGAATGACGACGACGCGCTGGCCCGAGTCATCATGGCACGGTACGCCGTACAGGGTGCCATCGATCGGGTGACGCTCCATGCAGCGGAGTTGCTGGGTGGAATCGCGTTCCTCTCGTCGAATGATGTGGTCTGCCTTCTGGCTTCCGCCCGAGCGTTGGCATTTCATCCGCCGTCTCGCGTAAGTCTCGTGAACGACCTCGATGGCTACCTGGTTGGCAAGCCGTTTGTGATGGCGTGAAGTCCGTTCGCTGATGACATGCGATTCTGCGGGTGCTGCGTCGGAGACTCAGGGGACATTAAGTGCCTGCCGACTCGGGGAGACGGCTGGGATAGCCATATCGCTCGAACACGGTATGCCAGCGCGCATAAATTTTCTGCATCAACTGCTCGTCCATGTTGTATGTGTTTTTTTTGTAGCTGGACAGTGCAGGCACTTCGGCCTCAATCTTCGGCTCGACATTCTGCCACCCGGGCAGGCTCAGACGATCGTAAAGCTGACGCATCTGCCCCAATGGGTCGGCTTCAAGATCATCAAATCGCACTTCGTGTAAATTGCCAGCCGGGATCAGGTGTTTCGTGTTTTCATACGTTTCAAAGAGCTGCAGATACGGCCGGAGGATTTCTTCTTCTATGCCTTCAAAGTACGGTTTCCCAAGTCCATTTTCAGTGAACAACGTTTTGCGCATGTGGATGGTGGACTTGTAGACCACGTACGGATCACGATGAATGAAGATAAACCTGGCATCCGGAAACATTTCCAGCAGGATGGGGATTCGGTAGGTGTGCAGAGGAGTCTTCAGCACGATGGTCTTGTTGGCTCGGATCGTCAGTTTCTTCAGAAAGCAGAGGAATGATTTCTGCCAGTGTCGGCGTTCAGTCGGCGTAAGTTCTTTGAGATCGTAGAAGCGGCTGTACTTGCTGGGGTCGTCCTGATGAGCAAGCATCACGTACGGGGAGAGCAGTGTCATGGCGAGCATTGCGACCTCGTCTTCCTGGGTCATGTCCCAACCAGCAGGCAGGTTATCGACGGGCCGCGTTTTCGGCACTCCCCATCTGGTCAAGCGCGTGACGATCTTCTCTGTCAGCAGAAAACTGCCGGGAAACATCACCTGATACAGATTGGGATACGTGAACTGCGGATCCAGCGACATCAGATTATGCAGCAGCGTTGTACCGCTGCGCCAATGCCCAATGATGAAGATGGGTGGATGCTCAATCTTCTGCCGTCTGATGCGTCGGCCATACACACAGTTTTCAAGAAATCCCTCCACCGAATTGATGAGACTAAAGCCAGTGATGGAGGCCAGCCTCGGCAGTTTGGTCCAGTGCAACGGCGGACGACTCGCCAACAATCGGATCCAGTTGCCAAAGTTCATACCATGAAATATGCAGAAGTGACCCTGCTTTTTGGGTTGCGTTTCCGCACGGGCGGGCGTGCCTACGGTTACAGCCATGTTGATATCTTTGGCGACCATCGGAGAATTCTGCGGGGACGTGTTCACTCGTTCCTGTTCCTGACTTGGGTGATTTCACTCGCGAAGGGCGCGAAACCGGTTTTGATAGCTGCGTGCCGGTTCGCTCCTGCGAGCGCTGATGAAGACCGCTCCCATTGGCACCGAATCCGGCATGCTGGCTGGCGCTGTGTTGACTTCGATGTGGTTAGGGGTTCCGGCCCGGCATCGATTGACAAGAACTCCATTTTTAGAGGAGGAATGACAAGCTGGAAGCTTATCCCACGTTAGATCAACGGACCGCTACAACTCGGCGACCGGTTGTAACTGGTTCACGGGCGGTTGTGCCTCAAGTTCGAGGAGTTGTCGCAGCCTTCCCGCCTTCTTTGTGTCTCCACTGAATCGGACCTTTCCCGAAAAGTAGAGGGTTACCATGTCGGTTTCAGGATTTTCGTACAGTGTGCGGAAATCTCCGGCGTCGATTGTAATGCCGCAATCGGCACCGCCCGGATTGCCTTCCGTGACGAACGGTCCGGAATCCGAGGCATCAACGTACCACTCGCCGCCACTCACGCCGGTGACACAGATCTGGAATCTCACCCCGATTTGCCTGGCGGCGTCAGCGTTCGTTGCAAAGATTGCAGGCAACTCTTCGTTAAAGACCCTGCGAACATCGAAAGCCACGGTGCTCGCAGCGTTCGATGCAGCCGATGACTTCTCGGCAGCAGCCGCGTCGTGCTCGCCGATTGCCGTCTTTGCAACCAGATCATCGATCAGACTGGTGGTGTAGTCGATCTCTTCGCAGGTCTGTTCAACGGCCATCAGCAAGCGGTCGATTTCCTCAGCCGTGACGATCAGCGGCGGCTGCAATCTCAGCACGAACGGATTTGAACGGCACATCTGTGCGTAGATTTCATGACCATTCAGCAGAGTGTGCAGCGCGTGCAATACGTGGAAGCTGTTTACCAGTCGATCGTATTGCGGGATCAGAATCGCCGCAGCTCCCGTCGGATCGGAAGCCCGCCAGTGGTTCGCCACATTGACTGGCATCGGATGAAATTCCAGGCCAATCAGCAGCCCCTGCCCGCGAACTTCTTTCAGGCACTTCGCACGTCTGCACAGAGTGATCAATCCACGCTGCAACTGCGCTCCACGCTCTGCGGCGTTCTCGGCCAACCGTTCCTGTTGGAGAACCCGCAGCGTCGCCAGGCCCGCCGCACATGCAAGGCTCCCGCCTCCGAAGGTACTTGTGTGAAGGGCAAAGGTTTGCACGGTGCCGTAAGCTCGCATCCAAAGATCGCGGCGCGTGAGCATAGCACCGATAGGCATCAGGCCACCTCCCAGAGATTTCGCCAGACACAATACGTCGGGCTCAACCCCTTCGTGCTCGCAGGCAAACAGAGCGCCCGTACGACCGAGGCCAGTCTGCACTTCATCGACAATCAGCAACGTCCCGGTCTTGCGGCACAGCTCGGCGGCACGTCGAAGGAAGCCCTCGGGCAAAGGATACATCCCTCCTTCGGCCTGCAGCGGTTCAATGATGAACGCCGCAAATCGGCACGTCGCCAGTTCTCGCTCGAGCAGTTCTGCGTCACCCCGTGGAATCGTATCGCAACCGGCAAGCAACTGACCGAATGGCCTGCGATACTCGGCTGTCCCGGATACAGAAAGTGCGCCCAGCGATTTGCCGTGGTAGGCTCCTTCACACGAAAGCAGCCGTTCGCGTCCCGTCGTAATGCGGGCCAGCTTCAAGGCCGCTTCCACCGATTCGGTACCACTGTTGCAGAAGAAAACCATTTCCAGCCCGCTGGGGGCCAATGCCGCGAGGTCGGCAGCCAGGGCTCCCTGAAACGGATTGACCGCCGACTGCACAAAACCAGGCGCCTGCTGCTTCATCGCCTCAACCAGCGCTTCGGTAACAGCAGGATGATTGTGCCCCAGATTCAACGACCCGAATCCCGAGACGCAATCGAAATACTTTCGTCCCTCGGCGTCGTACAGATACGATCCTTCGCCCCGGACGAAAGTCTTCACAAAGCCGCTCGATCGACCGAGAGTGTGCAGCACCGGGTTGCAGTGCCGTGCGTGCTGGTCGGCAGCCGTCGCGGCCCGCTTATCGACGCTGGGCAGTGATCGATTTCGTCCCGACTCCATTCGCCATCGCACCTGACGGAACTGCGTCGCAGCGGCGTCTTCCAGTGGATTCCCGAAAGAATACAGGCGAGAAAAATCGTATCCGTGGGCACGAGCTCGTGCGCCGATGTCCTGGATCGAATCCAGACTGAGATGCCGTCCAAGCGAGAGATTCTCTTCCCGCTGATCGAGCGCCAGAGCCAGCGTTTCGCCAAGGCAGCTCGGAATGACTCTGTGATGAAATTTGAGCATGCGGGATGACGGAGTCATTGAGTCCGGCAATTTCACCAATCCGCCCGTCAGAATCAGGATGTCGCGCCGCAATGCTGTGCTGCCGATCACATCCGTCGGCACGCCAACATCAATCACGATCGTGCCAGGCAAGAGCTGGTGCTGATCGATGCAGTTCCCCGACGAAGTTGCCGAGATCACGATCCGAGCCTGAGACAGCGCCTCGGAGACATTCGAAAAGTACTCGCCCCCCACCTGATCGGCAAATTTGCGGACAGTTGCATTGCCGTTATTGCGCCCCACCAGCAACAATCGGCCACAGTGTGGTGCTGCCAGAGCGGCGACGCCCGAAGCGATGCTGCCAGGTATGCCAACCACTGCGACCGTCTCGTTGCGAAGATCGATATCGAATTCATCGGCGACCCGATACAGATTCTGCAACGCCGTGTAGACGGTCAGACTGTTTCCCGTGGTCACGGCGATCGAGCTGCGCTCCGCGAGAAACTCGCCACGGCTCCCCACGATGCCGGTCATAGATCCAAGCCCGACCAGACTCGCCCCCCATTCTGTTGCCTGGCGGACAGCCTCCTGCATGAAAACCAGAGCCCGATCGGGGTTGTCGAGGATCTCGTACGCGTCCAGCGGAATCTCATAAATTCGCCCCTCTGCTGAGGCACCGTCGGGAGACGTCAACACGCCAAGCTCATCGAAAACTGAAACCTTCAATGGGCGGTTCTGAACTCCTTGATCCAGACTTCTTGTGAAAGCTCCATGCAATCCGGCGGCCACGCCCATTGCATCCAGGCCCCACAGTTTCAGCAGACTTCCGTCCCTGTCCAAATCAAGCATCGTCACTGACTGGCGGCTGAGTGGATGGATGAGAAATGCAAATTTCATGTTCGCAGGCTCAAGCTAGAGGAATGATTACCGTCTGATCCCCTTAGGAAGCAACGCGTGTGAGCAAGAAACGAACAGTATCATCCCAAAAAGCAGCAAGATCAACGGTGCATCCATTTCTGGAAGCCCGATTGTCGAAATGGGTTTAGGATTGGACCGGACAGGCCGGTGCAGAACAATCTGCAGGATCAGAATCACAGTTAGATGTTCCGGCTGTGAACCGTGGTGATGGCCGATCGGCCATTTTGGGCGCGATTACGCGGGCAACGCTGGCCTGTGGTCGCTTTTCTATGCACAATCGGTGCAGACTCCCTCACCTTCAATTCAAAAGGTTCCAGACTCACCAAAATCGATGAAAGGCCTCCGGTCCCTCGATACTGTTCCGCTCATCCTGCTGCGCGATCTCAATCAAATGGAGAAAATGCACCCGCAAGGAACGCCGCACTGGTATCTTGGCTTCATTGGTGTCTCACCCTCAGAGCAGGGAACAGGCATCGGCAGTGCGTTGCTGCGGCCGGTGCTTGAGCAATGCGATGCGGAAAGAATTCCGGCTTACGTTGAAAACAGC
>JAYSPO010000270.1:0-10815 GCA_043722015.1 Candidatus Kuenenia sp.
GCAATCCGGATCGAATCGTAAACCTGTTCCGGTCCCATGGGACGCGGATACGCTCGGGAGAATAACGGAGTCCCACCTTCCTGTGGATCATCAATTGCCAATGACTGGTCACCTTGCAAACTGGATAACTGAAAAGTCTGCGACAACGTCAGCCACCGCATTAATCTTCGCACGTCATAGTTGGATTCTGCGAAGGACTTCGTCAGGAACTCGAGCAGTTCAGGATGGCTGACCGGATTGTGTGGCCCAAGATCATCGATTGGATTTGTAAACGCATAGCCAAACACCTGAGCCCAAGTGCGATTTACCATTGCCTGAGCAACCAATTGATGGCTGTCGGTCGCCAGCAATCGCACCAGCTCAGCCCGACGCGACCGTGAATCATCCGCCACCATTACGTGACCATCAAACTCCGGTAACACGGCCTTCTTTTGGCCTCGCAATGTGTCAAAAAACGTCATTCCGGATGAACCAGTGTCCGCCAATATCCAGACTTTCTGATTCGTCCCGTCAGTCGCCGTCACGGACAGCGGTCGGCGTTCCGCTTGCTTGAAAAATGCATTCAGAGACCAGAACTCATCCTGACGCCTGTCTTTGGCAAACGGATGATCGTGGCATTGAGTACACTGGACCTGCTGCCCCAGAAACAGACGTGCTGTAACCGCCGTAGCCGGAGTTGCCTGGTCGTTCAGATGCGCGAGCAGGAAATTGGTCGCTCCGTTCTGATCACTGCGGCCTTCAGCGGCAATCAGATCGCCAACGGTTTCCATCCAGGGGCGATTCTTGCGGAACTGTCGCTGCAGGAATCCATAAAGCGCTTCCTGGTCCACTTGACGAACATTGGTTCGCCCGATCAGCAGATTAGTCCAGGTGACAGAGAGGTTTTCTGCATAATTCGGATCATCCAGCAGCGAATCGACAAGTACGGTTCGCTTTCGTGGCGACTTTGAGGCAGCAAATGTGGATGCTTCAGTAACGGTGGGAATACGGCCGGTGAGTGTCAGAAAGCAACGACGCACCCATTCATGATCATCTGCGACGTCTGCCGCAATGACGCCGTTGTCGGACCAAGGCGCCGCGATCAGTCGATCAATTTCAGCAATGATCGAGGCATCGTCGATACCTGCGGACGCTGGTTGAGATGATTCGGCGGGACGTTCCGCGGCCGGATCAGTGGCTGCAACCTCAGGAGAAATAACTTCCGGCTGCACACCATTCAGCGGGAGCGGCTTGAGTTGGTCTGTGTTGTCAATCCGGGCAACGATCTTTTTTGATTCTGCGGGCTGCGCCGAAGCAGCCAGCGGGTTGTTCGAATCGGGTTTCTGACCATCGTCAGGCTTTGTCACAACCTTAGCAAGTTGCCACACGCTCGCACCTTGCCAGTTAGTCGCGGCGACTCCCGCAATCAGCAGGCACGCAGCAACCGTGGCAACAAGTCTCGGACTGTAACGTGATTTCCGTCGCCGCACCTCAGGGGCAGCCTGGCAGTCAATCGTCGGCAGTGAAACAGTGTCCGCAGCACTATCAGTCAGGCCAGAACCGGCAATCATGCCCGCGTCCCAGGTGAGCTGGCCGTGCAGTTGAGTGAATTCGACGAAAGTCCGTTGCTTCCCGCGATCAGATCGCAGCAGCGTTTGAAGTTCCTGAAGCTGTTCATCTGATAACTGCTGTTCGCACCAGAGATTGCAAAGCGTCAGAAAATTGTCGTCATGCTCGGTCAATGTACACCTCCTGCAGCAAATCGGCGGCGTATGCATTCCAGCAATACGCGGCGAACACGGCCCAGAGACTGGTAAACCGAATTCGCAGGACGTCCCAACTGCTGCGCGACATCGTCGCCGTTTGATCCCGTTGTGTATCGTCGCCGAATCAATTCCTGATCCTGCAATCGCAATTTGCCAATGCATTCCGCCAAAGCATCCCGACGCAGTTCGAAATCACTCGGTTGCTCTTCCATCTGATCGGCCAATAGACCAACCACATCATCACCCAGCAACAGTACTCGATGGTGACGTGATCTGCGAAAACGAAAAACTTCCAGGCGAGCGATCGCCCGACACCATGCCAGGAAATTGGTCCCCGGTTCAAATTGGGCCCATTTACTAAGCATCACGACGTTTGTTTCCTGCAAAACTTCTTCGGCGTCTGCAGTTGTCTGAACAAGAGGAAGTACGAAAAGATAGAGAGCTCGCTGAGACTGCGTAAACAATCGGACAAAGTCTTCACTGGGTGCCTGTCGACTGCCAGAGTTTTCGGTTGCAGATTGTGGCGAGGACTCTGCCATGAAAAGCTCTCGACTAATTCTCCCCAACGCTGTTCAACGTGGGTAAGGAACGTTCATCAACTTCGACGCGGGGGGTGAGACATCAGGAGCCCGGACTAAACAGTCCGGGCTCCTGAATTTACTCTCTCGCCACACATACTCACTTCGCAGTGAAATCAGCCAATCAGCTCCTGAATTGGAGTTCCACCATTTGCCAATTTCATCGGGCGACCGCGCTTCGACGTATGCACGGTATTCACCGGAATACCCATCGCCATCGCCACAGTTGCCCAGATATCCCCTGGCAAGTACGCCTTACTGCCGTCGGCAATCTGGAGACCGTCCTTATCTGTCGCCCCGACAGCCTGACCGTTCTTCAATCCACCGCCACCCATCATGACGCTCCAGGATGCAGCCCAGTGGTCACGACCGACGTCCTGATTGATGCGCGGCGTACGACCGAATTCGCCCATCCATACGAGGACAGTGTTGTCGAGCATTCCCCGCTGTTTGAGATCGGCCGTGATCGCGGCGATCCCTTTATCCAACTGAGGCAGTCGCTGATTTTTCAATGTATCGAAGACACCAGCATGAAGGTCCCAGCCACCCATATTGACCTCTACAAACGGCACACCGACTTGAACCAGCCGACGAGCCATCAGCAGCCCTTGTCCGAACCCGTTCTTACCGTAAGCTTCTTTCGTGGCTTCGGATTCAGATTCAAGACCCAGACTGGCTTCCGCTTTTGCCACGTCAAATGCTGTCATTTGTTTTGAGGTCATCAAATTGACGGCATTGCGGTAGACATCCTTGTGGGCCGCTGGCAGTTCACCGCGTCGTGAAGCCATGAAGCTGGATTCGATTTCTTCCAGCATCGTCAGCCGGTCACCAAGTCGACTCTTGCCTTCTTCGGTCGGAGCATTTCGGATACGTCCGGTGTTATCCACCACGAACGGAGCGTGCGTCATGCCCAGGAAACCGGCCTGACCAGCACCGCCATCGACGGAGACAAATGCCGGAATCTCAAGTGCCTTCCGGTTCTTGCCCAGTTCATAGCTCACGACGGAACCGAACGTGGGATGCACAACCGTAGGGTTAGGCACATAAGCCGTCTGCATGTAGTACCGCCCGCGACCATGGTCTGCTTCGCGCGTACTCATGGAACGAACGAGTGACAAATCCTGAAACATCTTTGCGGTTTCGGGCATGTGTTCTGAGATCTGCACGCCGGAAGCTGCAGTATCGATTGGCTTGAATTCGCCGCCGTTCTTTGACTCTGGTTTCAAGTCCCAGATATCAATTGTCGGAGGACCGCCACCCATCCACATCAGGATACAGGCTTTTTGATTCGCCTTGACCACGTCGGCATTGGCCTGAACATGTGACAGAAAGTTCATCGCCGGAATCGTCGCAGCCGCAGTGGCCAGGTGCTGCATAAAGTGGCGGCGATTCATTCCGTAGTTGTTCCAAAGTGACATTGAGATTACTCCTGAAAAAGGTTGTTGATCGTAAATCTTATCGTGATACGCAGTGACTATTCAAAACGGCAACACGCCGCTTCGTGGGTAAAATTCTCAGTGAATGAGCACAAACTCATTCGAGTTCAACAATGCCCAGAAAAGATCCTGGTAACCATTGAGCTTATTCGTGCGGTAGCTGCCTGCATTGAGCATTTTCTGGACTTTGGTGATTTCGAATCGCGTCGGCTGGCGACTCAAAGCCGCAAGGTACAGATCCTGAATCTTTTGCGGTTCCGTACCTGGCTTACTCATCGTTTCAAACAGAAAACTACCGCGTTCAACGCTGCAAGCTTTGTCAATCAGCTCGCTGTTCATCATCATCAGAGCCTGCGGAATCGTACCGTTGAAGGTTGTTGATTCGTCGTTTTCATCATTCTCAAAGGCCACTACAAACTGCTGCATCCATTTCTGACGTTGCTCCTCCTGAGCACTCCAGCCACCACGACCGGACTGATGTGCGTTGCTCGCCACGATCAGCGAGTCATACATTTGCTCAGCCTGCATCGATTTCAAATACATGTGACTGAACAACGGCATTTCACCAGCCGCCGGATCATCAGTTTTGTTTTTGTCATTGAACTGACTTCCGAGTCCGTAAGCTTCGGTCGCACAAATTGTGCGAATGAGCTGCTTAATGTTGTAACCACTGGCCACAAATTCGTGCGACAGGCGATCCAGCAACTCCGGATGGCTGGCTGGATTGTGCGGTCCCATGTCATCCACGGGGCGCGTGAACCCATAGCCGAAGAAATGACTCCACATGCGGTTGACCATTGCTCGAGCGATGTGAGGAGCCTGACCATCGACAGATTCTGTCAGCAATTTCCCGAATTCAACCCGGCGATCGGTATCGGCCCCCGGATCAACTTCATGGCCTTCAAATCGCGGAAATGCGACCTGCATGACGCCACTGCGTTTTTCATAATAGACCGGCCCCGAGAAATCCTGCCAGATCACTTCGGAATAATCATCGACCATGCGACCGGTGTTTGGGTCGAGCTTCCGGTGATCTTCCTTTCTTACCTGGCGGAAGAAGCTGTTGTATTCCCAGAACTGATCCTGTTGCCACTTGTTGAATGGATGATTATGGCACTGCGTACATTGAACCTGCAAACCCAGAAACAGGCGAGCCGTCATCGCTGTCAGCTGGACCCCATCGTCCGGCATCTGCATCTGAGCAAGTGTGTAATTGACCGCACCGTTTTCTTCATAATGACCAGACGCCGTAACGACATCTACGACGATCTCATTCCACGGACGGTCTTTCGCGAATGCCTCTCGGTAGAATTTTTCCATCCCCGTACGACTGACACGCCGCGGGGTTCCGCGACCGATGCTGTTGTTCGTCCAGATTGTCGTAAAGTTGCGGACGTAGTCTTCGTGTGCCAGCAATGCCTCGATCAACACAAATCTCTTACGTGGGCTTTTGTCCTTCAGGAAGGAACTCGCTTCTTCCAATGTCGGAATGCGGCCACACAGATCCAGATAAATCCGACGAATCCATTCCTCGTCCGTTGCGGCTTCCGATGGCTGAATCTCATTGTCCGTCCATGCCTGCCGAAGCTGCTGATCTACGAATTCCACAAGGGAACCTTCAGTCGCTGGCGTTTCCGAATCCTTAACAGCAACGCTGCCAGTCTCCTGAGCGGCCTTTTTTTCGTCTGCAACTGCATTGTTCCAGGAATACGCAACCACTGCGACCGTCATGAAACAACACACGACCACAATCAAACGTCTGATCATTTGAGTTTTCACAGTTGTACTCTGCATTTCCCAGCGACTCCTGAATGGCAGCAATCCGAAAATTGGCGGCTCTATTACACTACACCATATTCCCCTGCGGATGTTCGTGGGTTTTTCGTGGATTTCCAGAGTAATCCGGGACTTCCGGGTATTCTGCCGCAAAACGGTGCGTTGTCGAAACGGAATGATGCCAAAACTCGGCATTTCCTAGCATCAAATGTGTTCGGAAATCGTTCAAAATACATGGCAAACAACATCAGACTTCCAACTTCGACAAAACAAAAATCGCCCGACAGGAATGAGCCCCCTATGGTGTCTGAAGTCTTGTATACTGTCTGCGTCGCAAAGAACCCGCCAATCCCGGCCCTGATTGTTTTGGAAAGTCGCCGCCTTGCAACGCCCTCACGGACAATCTGCTCCGCTCCCTGAACCTACTGTCCTGATGTCAGTGGGCTGGCACTGCTTGCATATCTACTTTCGTGTCAACCAGGCGGCTCTGATGGCTCTCGCACCATCCGACCGTGCTCACGGTCGCGCGGAGGTCATCGAAATTCTGAATCCGGAAGGTGAATATGTCCCCGTGCGGATGCAGATCTCGACCGTGTCAGGGCATCGAGCGGACTTGGGCCTCATGCTGATGGATCCAGATCCGCTCAAGATCGATGCTCTCGTCCAGCGGCTTCGCGCAAGTCGCCTGGGAACCGTGCTGGAACCAACCTATTCATTTGTGTCCATCACAGAAGTCAGCGAGTATGTTCCGTCGGCCGAACAATATGCCGTGCGACTGCAGCGAGACGGCACGAAGCCGGATGACCCGGCATTTCAGGCCAAGCTGAATGCCTACCAACAGCGACTACCCGCCATGAATCAGCAGCGTCTGTATCCGGACTTTCCTCCGTTCCCGGTGATGACATTCTATCCGATGAACAAGGCTCGTCATCCACTCGCCAACTGGTACAAGGAACCTTTCAGCGTTCGCAGTGAGTTGATGGCAGAACATGCAACATCCGGCATCAAGTTCGCCGGTCGAGTTTCACAGTTGATCACGGCTGCCACTGGTTTTGACGATTGGGAGTGGGGCGTGACGCTTTGGAGCCGAGCACCGGAACACATCAAAGAGATCGTCTACACAATGCGCTTTGACAAAGCCTCTGCCGGCTACGCGGAATTCGGCCCGTTCTACGTCAGCTACATCATGCCAATCCGTGAGGCGTTGGAACATCTGCGCGTGTGAGTGATCTCTCAAATTTCTAATTTCTAATTCCAAATTTCAAATCTGCCCCCCGTGCCGCGTTTCGACTTTGCAATTATCGGTGGAGGAATCGTCGGGCTTGCTACCGCGTGGCAGTTGTCGCAGTTGCAGCCGGGCCTGAAGTTGGCGGTCCTCGAAAAAGAGACCAGCCTGGCTTTTCATCAGACAGGCCGCAATTCGGGCGTAATTCACTCAGGCATCTACTACAAACCAGGCTCCCTGCGGGCTCGGAATTGTCGCGCAGGCAAAGCCGCTCTGGAGGCGTTCTGCGACGCATACGGCGTCGCCTGGCAGCGTACAGGAAAGGTGATTGTCGCCACGCACGAGCACCAGTTGCCACAGCTCCAGACGATCTTCGAACGCGGCAAACAGAACGGCGTTGATTGCACTGTCATCGGGATCGATCGACTGAAAGAACTGGAACCCCACTGCGCCGGCATCGGGGCAATTCATGTCCCGGAATCCGGCATTGTCGATTACCCTGGCATGTGCCAGAAACTTGGAAGTCTGCTGCTGGCGACGAATGCGGAAATCCATCTTAACTGCTGCGTCAACTCGATCGATCAGCGAACTGACTTCGTCCGATTACAGACTTCCGAAGGCGATATCGAAGCAACTCAGGTGATTAACTGCGGTGGACTGCATAGTGATCGCCTCGCACGCCAGAGTGGCCAAAAAATGAAGGAACGCATTATTCCGTTTCGGGGCGAGTATTTTGAACTCAAACCGGAAGCTCACCATCTTTGCCGAACACTCATTTATCCAGTCCCCGATCCACGCTTCCCGTTTCTTGGTGTGCACTTCACACGGATGATTCATGGCGGAGTTGAATGTGGGCCGAACGCCGTATTTGCACTGGCACGCGAAGGCTACAACTGGCGAACAATCAATCTGCGGGACGTCTTTGAATCACTGACCTATCCCGGATTTCTGAAACTCGTCGCGAGGAACTGGAAGACAGGCCTGAGCGAAGTGTGGCGATCTATTTCCAAGGCCGCGTTCGTCAAAGCACTCCAGCAACTCGTGCCTGAAATTCAAGTGGAACATCTGGTATCCGCTCCCGCCGGCGTGAGAGCCCAGGCGCTGGGGCTTGACGGAAAACTGCTGGACGATTTTGTGATTCTGCGACACGAACGTGTCATTAACGTCTGCAACGCCCCGTCGCCAGCTGCCACAGCTTCCTTGAATATCGGTCGCCACATTGCTGAGTTGGCAGTTGGGTAACACCGGGAAACAGATTTGTTCACATTAATCCGCTGAGGCGTATATACTCTGCGCGGTCGGAAATGCGTCCGGCGCGCGGAGCGGCGTAAGCCCTCCGGTACTTCGTTTTTGTACCGGCAGGCTGACGCATGCCGCTCGCCAATTGTCTCAATCAAGACCGCGCGGAGTATACGACCGATGAGACAGTTCCCATCGACCACGCCAGCAGATTCAGGATCTCAAAATACTGGATCCGTCGCAGGGTGCGATCTTCCAACTGCCCCGGTTTTCGCAAGGCTTGTCCGGACAATTCAATCATGGCAGATGAGTCGAACTGTCCGTTCAGAAGGACTGTCTGTCGGGCCAGATTTCGTTCTTCATCCGAAGCGCCTGTTTCGACCATCCAGCGTTCGATATTCGCTGTCAACACGTCAAACGCCGGATGCGAACCCACTCGCCGAAACCAGTAAGCTGCATTCCCCGCATCAGGTTCCCGTCGGTGCATGATCGCATGCCAGTAATCGGCGGTTCGGGGTGTCCCGCGTCCTTCCATCGTCTGAGAAATCTCGTGGCTTGCGTGCAGCAAGTCCCACAGTAACAGGATTCCGGAAGTTACGCATTTACGTTCAGCCGAAGTCAACTTCGTGCCAGCCAGAGCCTCATTGACCGCTGATTCCAGCACATCCGGCGCGAGCTCTGATTTTCCCTCGCCGTTTCCCGGTCCTGCCGACGGAAATCGATTCACAGACGGCCATGCAGCGACGACTGATGATCTCACTTCGCCGCGAAAAACAGCGGCGAGCATCGTGTCTGTGGCCGCAGCCTGCTCCACTGCCGTTGTCGAAAGGCACATCAGATCACTCGGCACGACGCGCCGCAACAGTGAAGACAATGGTCCTGAAAACGCTGCTGCCAGGTCGCGTGGAACAGCGTCGTCTGCAAAGATGAGACGTCGATCGCTGCTGGCTAAATCAGGATCCGTGAGCAATCTGATCATCTGTCGCACAGAATTGGCATCGGTTGCTCCCGTCAAGGCGACAAACGAACACGGCTGCCGTGTTGCGTGACGCTGTAGTTCGCCCATCGTCGGCCAGTGATTGCGATGGGAAACAACAGTGCAATTCTCAAATTGTTCAGTCGTCAGAGCCTCGGAAACGAGCAGCAGATATTCGGACATGCAGGAGATTACTTTGCAGCGGAAAGACAAGTGAATTTCTTTATGCCCCGACGCTTCCAGCAGGTCCGGGCGCTGACGCATCCCGGCTCGCCGAATTTGCCAATGAACGTGTCTTTTGAATCAATGCGTCCAGCCTCTCAAGTGACTTACCACTTCTGATCGCCGCGACTGCGGCATCAACGCCGGCTCGAAGATTGCTGACTTTCCCACTGACCACCAATGCTGCCGCCGTGTTGGCGACGACCATGTCAGATGCTGGCCCAGACGCTCCTTTCAGCACATTCAGGATCAACTCCGCGCTCTCAGCAGCAGACGAAACACGCAGGGAAGCAACGTCACAGGATGTCAATCCAAAGTCACTTGCGGTCCATTCCAGTCGGCTGACTGACTCCGCACGCACATCGAAGACGGTTGTTGTGCCCCACAGTGAGACTTCGTCCAGTTCATTATTTCCACAGACCACAAACGCGCGTTCAATCCTGAGTCGCGACAGTGCGTTTGCCAGCAGTTCGGCACGCAGGATTGAACTGGCTCCCAGCAACTGAAACTCGGCACCGGCGGGATTGGTCAGTGGGCCCAGCAGATTGAAGATTGTCGGAAATCCCAATTGTCTTCTCACGGGCGCTGCGTACTTCATCGCCCCGTGAATCAGCGGTGCGAAACAGAACGCCAGTCCCACATCGTCCAGACACTGACCTGCATCGCATGCCGACAATGAAATGTGCACACCCAGAGTTTCCAGCACGTCGGCGGACCCGCTGGAACTCGAAACGCCACGATTTCCATGCTTCGCCACAGCGATGCCGCAGGACGCCGCGACGAGTGCGGCGGCGGTGCTGATATTGAATGTGTGTAGTCGATCACCGCCGGTTCCGCAGGTGTCCAACAATGGTCGGCGGTGACTGGAGATCGAGTTCGCGCGCTGCCGCATGGCCGTCGCAGCACCGACCAGTTCGGCCGCCACCGAACCTTTCGCCGCCATTGCTGTCAAAAACGCAGCGATATCGACAGGATCGCATAACCCGTCCATAATCGCACCTATCGCATCGCGGCATTCCGTGTCGCTCAGGTCACGGCGCTGCAATAATGCTTCGAGAGCAGGTTTCAGGGTATCATGCATAGACTGACTTTGCGGCAACACGAACAGACAGCACCGGGCAGACCAACTTTCGCAGTCTAACGGATTTCAGACAGATGACACACGATGCGCCGTTTGCAGAACTGGAAATTGAAGGCACGGCAGCGCCATGTTCCTACCTGCCGGGACAAACGGCAAGGATGATCTACCGGATTGCGTACGACCTTTCCGAGACACGCTACGAACAATTGCTGTCGCGCGGCTGGCGGCGCTTTGGCAGAACCCTCTTTCGTCCGGTCTGCGCGGCGTGTCGAGAATGCCGCAGCCTGCGCGTATGTCTCCCGGATTTTGTGCCGAATAAAAACCAGCGTCGATGCCTGACACGCAACGCCGGATTGACGCTCACAATCCAGCAGCCTACGGTGAGCGATGAACATATTTCGCTCTACAACCAATATCATCTGGACATGCATCATCGTCGCCAGTGGCCATGTCGTGAAATCACGAAGGATCACTATTGCGAGTCCTTCCTTGAAGGCCACTTTGAATTCGCGCGGGAATTTCAATATCGCGACAACG
>JAYSPO010000271.1:0-6447 GCA_043722015.1 Candidatus Kuenenia sp.
GGTGACCCCGCTTGTCCGCAGAGGATGCGGCTGATGGCTCCCATTTCGCCCATGCAGAAGCCAACCGTCGGGATTTCGGCAGCACTCACCATTTCGAGCATACGGACATTGTCGGCCGGCGAATTTGCCATGGTGACAATCTTGATGACATCCGCATCACACTGCGCAAGGCGTCGATGAATATCGTATAACTCAAGCGGCGTCTCTTCGAAGTTGTGATAACTGACGATCCGTTTCGTCTTGCCGTAACGGCGGATGGACTTCGCGACATCATCTTCGAGGTCAACGTATTCCGCCCCGGCGATAATCGCTTCCCGCAAAATCATAAGTCGCTGTTCCTCGGTGCCGAACCAGCGACCCCGGTCCGCGCGACGACGACAGGTGACGACGACAGGCGTCGGTCGGTCTTTGAGCAACAGCCCGATATCCGGCCGCTTGCGCATGTAATCAACGCGGAGTTCAACGAGTTCGGCCTTCTTTTCGGCCAAAGCCCTGTGTTCTTCCTTCATGGACGAATTCCGGGTTCGTCCGAGACTTACACAAATCATGTTCGTTCTAATCCGCCAGGGAGCGTTTTTCTGCGGCCTGCAGACAAAATGCCGCAGCCAAGGGTGACAACCCACGTTGGCGAAGTCTAGTACTTTGTCAGGCTTTAAAAAAGGGGTCAGCAACCAATAGCCAAATGGCCCTCAACAACCGACCTTTGGAGTGCGGCGACTCGTCACCGCTTTTTTTTTCAGGTAATGTGCCTTTGGAAAAGACGTTCGTTTGTACGGTCGACTTCCGCTGAAATTGCACTGGAATGTTCACTGTTTTCCCACGCCGATTGACAAAACTAATGTGTTGGAAAGGCAAAGCGGCGACAAGTCGCCGCACTCCAAATGACTGTTGCTCGCCGCTACAGTAGAACTTCAGAGATTTCGTTTCCGCCCTGCGAGATCTCGACAGGCCGCCCGGTTTGATCCGGGACGCGTGTCGCAGGATCGATCCCCAGAGTTCGGTAAATAGTCGCCACCAGGTCTGCCGGGCGAACCGGTTTGTCCTGCACGTATGCCGCCTGAGAATCCGAAGCCCCGTAGACCGTTCCGCCTCGAATTCCGGCTCCGGCGAGCAGAGATCCGTAGCAGTTCGTCCAGTGGTCTCGACCGGCGTTGCCGTTGATCCGTGGAGTGCGGCCCATTTCACTGGTGACAACAATCAACGTTTCGTCCAGCAGACCGCGTTCCTCCAGATCCGTCATCAGTGCAAACATGGTCTGGTCGAATCCGGGCAGCTTGTTGTTCTTTAGTATTTTGAAGTTGTTCGTGTGCGTATCCCAGGCGTCATAGTCCACATTGACGGGGCCCCAGAACAGGTCCCACGTGACATTGACGAACCGCACTCCCGCTTCGACCAGCCGACGGGCGATCAGTGCTGAGTTGCCGAACAGTGTTTGTCCATATCGATCCACCATTTTTGGATCTTCCTGAGACAGGTCGAAGGCCTTCCTCATGCCGGAGGAAGTCAGAATGTCGAAGGCCTGCTGCTGGTTTCGCAGGTACGAACTCGTTGTCGCCAGCTGGTCCGTGCGCCGTCTCTCGTCGTCGATCTGCAGCAACAATGAACGCCGTTCGTTCAGGCGGTCGATTGTCATGCCGTCTTCGAGCGACGTACTGGGCAGGACGGGAGCCCCGCGCACGATCTGTGGGGTCCCAGGCGACGGCGCGAAGGAGCCTTTTTCGTAATACGGCAGACATTCCGTGGTGAGCGGATCGTATTCCTTGCCAAGAAAGCCACCGTACGGACCGGCTCGGCGAAACGATTGACCCCAACCCAGCCAGTTGGGCATGTAGACGTACGGCGGCGTTTCCGTTCGCGGACCGCCAAGATACTGCAACGTGGACCCAATGCTGGGCGGATCGGTGCCGCGTGGATGCTGGTCTGGCGGCATGGCATCATAGCCGGTGTAGCACGGCAGGCAGTTGTGACAACCTGCTTTGTGATTCACCGAACGGATAAATGCGAACTGATGGGCCATCTGAGCGAGCTTCGGCAGATGCTCACACACTTCGATGCCCGGAACCGTCGTCGGGATCGGCTTGAATTCTCCACGGACTTCCGCCGGCGCGTCTGGCTTCAGATCGTACATATCCTGCGTCGCCGCGCCGCCGAGCAGGAAGATAAAAATGACATTTTTCGCCTTGGCGTCATGCACGGCTCCCGCAGCCTCTGCTGACAGCATTTGAGGTAACCCAAAGCCTCCCAGTGCTGAAAGAGCGCCGGCCTTCAGCGTCTCACGACGAGTCACACCGTCGCAGCATCGCCGCGGAGTACCAAGCATGGTCAACATAAGCACGTCCTGCTGAATCGCCATCGGGAGTTCAATGGACAGAATGGCATGTTATACTGCACGGCTCTGAATGCGAACTTTCAAGCCCGTGGAATTTTTACAGAGGACGAGTGCTTTGTCACGCATTCATTGGTCGGTTGTGTGCCACTGGCTTTGCCAGTGCGCCACAATTGCGGAAAACACTGGCAGAGCCAGTGGCACACATCAATGGACGTCTGACAGTGCGCTGATTTCACCGCGTATCCAGCGAGGTTAAACAAGACTGACGATCATTGAGCTTGGTTCGATTCATCAGTTCAGCCATTCGCTCGCGAGCATGGCTAATGCGGTTACAGCCGCATCGACCGTCAGTCGCCACTTCCAGAACGTCTGTACCACAGAATCGCGGCCGCTTACGGTCTTAATGACCAGTGAGATGAAGATGTTGCAGCAGATGGTGAATCCAAATAGCATCACCGCCATTGCGAGTTTGAGGCCTTGCGGTTGATTCAATTGCACCATCAGTTGTGCTTCCATCCCGATCACGACAAATAGTCCAGCGAGCGCATGGGCCAGCCACCAGAATGCTCCCACGATGCGAACGATCGCGGAACCATTTCCGAATGCACTCGCGACGGCCGGGCCAGTTTGAATTCGACCACAAAACGTGCAAACCCAAAGCTGAATCAGAAAGCGACCTTCCAGAGAATAGACCAACGTGAACAGGAGCAGTAGAAACAAGGGTAACGGGATCCTGAGAGCCCATTGATTTGGCAGCACGACAACAAGCAGAAAGAAAAACGACAACAACGTTCCCGGAAATGCTGACAGCCATGCTTCAATTCTTTCCATCGTGCGGTTCTGGGTCATTGGCGATCTTCCTGACACACGGTCTTCGTCACGACGGAGCGTAACAGCTACTTTGTGAGTCGCTGCGAAACAAATTCCGAATTGAGCCACCACGACACTCTATCAGTTGCCAATGCGCCCGAGATTCACTGAAATGATGCATTGTTCACAACCTGACATTTCCATTCCTTGTCATTGCGGCAGTGCCGCATTCTGGAATCTTCACATGATGCCACGATTCATTCCTTGTCAGCCCGTGCATTGCCGGTCTCTCGTCGTCATCGGAATACTTCTCGTCTCGCAGACAGTCACCGCCGATGAAAAATCGCCGGACTTGAAGTGGAAAATGCACACGATCAACGATCAGTCGCCCTATGAGGCCTGCGGTGCGGCGGACTTCAATGGCGACGGAAAGATGGATATCTTCTGCGGCGATTCATGGTATGCAGCTCCGAACTGGACAAAGCACAAGGTGCGCGATGTTCCGGCAAGCGGTCCGAATCCGCACTACTATGAAGACTTTGCTGACTCGCCGCTGGATGTGAACGGCGACGGACGTCCTGATATCGTCACCTGCAATTATTTCGGCAAGCGAGTGGGCTGGGTCGAGAATCCGGGCGGCGATTCGACTGCTCCCTGGACCGAGCATGAAATTGATACGCCGGGAAACATGGAGACCGGCGAACTTGTCGATCTCAACGCCGACGGGAAACTCGATTTTCTGCCGAACACCGGTAACGTCGTCGTCTGGTACGAACTGACTCAGCAGAAGCCCGCTGTCGTCTGGACCAAGCATGATCTCGGCAGTGAGGGGGCAGGGCATGGTGTCGGAGTCGGAGACATTAACCGCGACGGACGGCTCGACATTATCACGCCGAAAGGCTGGCACGAACAACCCGCGGACACCGCCTCAAACGCATGGCCGTTTCATGCCGAGTTCCAACTCGGAGCCGCCGGGATTTTCATTCACGGCCGCGATGTCGATGGCGATCAGTTGACGGACATCGTCTACGGCATGGGCCACGGTTTTGGTTTGAATTGGCTCAAGCAGACGTCTGCGTCAGACGGCAAGCGAGATTGGACCAAGCTGAATATCGACGACACATTTTCACAAGTCCACACGCTGGTCTTTACCGACCTGGATGGCAAAGACGAACCGGAACTCGTCACCGGCAAACGAGTCTACGCACATGAAGTGGAACCCGGTGACACCGATGCCTCCGTAGTCTTCTACTACCAATTCGACCGTGCAACTGGAAACTGGGCCAAGCACACGATCTTCCACGGCGACCCGGCCATCAACGCACCAAAAGACGCCAAAGACCGCTGGGCGCTGAAGGACTTTCCCAAAGGCAGCGCTGGCACAGGTCTGCAGGTGGCCGCCGTTGACATGGATCACGACGGAGACATCGACCTCGTCTGCCCCGGAAAATCCGGCTTGTATATGTTCGAGAATCTTGGTCAGTGAGATGAAGAACTGACAACGCGATCTTCCGTCGGTTGCACGGCCGGAGACTTACAGGCGGTTTATACTCCACGCGGCCAGAAATGAGTCCGGCGAGCGGAGCGGCGTCAGCCCTCCGGTACCTCGTTTTTGTACCGGCAAGCTGACGCATGCCGCTCGCCAATTCCCACTCTCATGACTGCGTGAGGTATAGCCGACCTGCGTCCTGCCTCACATCGGGCTCAAAGAGAAATGTTTAGCATGTTTGCTGAGAGCGTCGATAGCTGCGATGATCTGGTGGTCATTGATTGTGTGCAATTCTCATTTTCCTCCAGATTACTTTTTGCCCCGCATGTTTACACGCATCCAGACCCGCGCCTTTCGGTGCCTGCAATCGGTTGATCAGGAACTGGGATCCTTTCACGCGATTGTTGGCCCGAACGCTGGCGGAAAGAGGCCCTGGTGAAGCTGGTGAAGGCCCTGGTGACAGGCACCCTGATGCCGCTGGTGACAGGCACCCTGATGCCGGACTAGCCTCTGACGCTTGTCGTAAGCCGACTTCGCCGAAGTCGGTTTCAGGATGTCTGTGCTGAAGCGGGTATGACGTGACGATGCGGATTTCGGCGAAATCCGCCTACGACATTGACTCTGCACATCACCACGGACTTCTCCCATCAGCTGTTTTCACGCAATGGACAGCTGGCTGTTGCTCTGCGGGCATCGAGCCCGGGCAGGATGTGGAAGACCAAAACCGGCGGCATCGGTTCAACCCGGCAGTCCGACAAGATCCTGTGGCATTTCGGGCTGGTCTTTTGCCTGATGTGCGGCAAGGCGGCTGCGAAGATCGGTGACGATGTCGGGCATGCTGCCTGCCAGGTCAGATTTCTCGTACGGATCACTGCCGATGTTGAAGAGTTGCGCCTTGCCTTTTCCAGCGACAATCAGTTTCCAGTCTCCGTAACGAATGGAATGTCCGCCTTTCATGGCAATGTAAATGGTGCGAGGTTCGGAATTCGTCGCAGTACCTGTCAGGCCTGGCCATTGATTGACTCCATCCCATTGAAGGTCAACCTGTGACTTGTAACCGACAAGTTCGGCGATTGTGGGCATCCAGTCGGCCACATGCATGGGAGTCGTCAGTTTCTTTGGTTTCAGTTTTCCCGGCCAGTTTGCAAACGCACAAACGCGTGTGCCGCCCTCGTACAAGGTGTTCTTCTGGCCTCGCAGCGGATCGTTCTCGCTGTTCAGGGGCGAATCACCCACATCGCCGACATAGTCGTTTTTCAGGGACTCAATTCCGCCGTTATCGCTGGTGAAGACGATCAATGTGTTTTCGCGCTGACCTGTGCGTTCCAGCGCTTCGACGAACTGGCCGACCTTGGCATCGAGCTGTGAAACCATCGCCGCCATTCGCAGGCGTGAATCGTGTTTTTCCGGATCGTCGTGAAACTTCACGCCGTCATACAGTCGCTTGAATTCCTCCGGCGCATCGACCGGCGTATGCACGGCATGGAATGGCACGTACAGAAACCAGGGACTCCGCTTCTCTTCAATACGGCGCAGTGCTTCAGCGGCAATCAGTTCTGTCGCGTTGCCTTTTTCGTGAAGAGGCTGTCCATCACGGTGCCATGTCTCTTCGTAAACCCCGGGACGATACTTGTGAGTCCACGGATCTGCGGCTCCGGTCAGTGTTCCGTAACCGTGATCGAAGCCGAAGTGAGTCGGTCCCCATTCGGTTTTCGCACCCAGATGCCATTTGCCCGATTGGTACGTGGCGTAACCCATAGACTTCAGCATCGAGGCCATCGTCACGGTTCCCAAAGGCATCGCTCGCAGATTGCTCGGC
>JAYSPO010000272.1:0-8467 GCA_043722015.1 Candidatus Kuenenia sp.
AGAATCATCGTCAGCGGCCCCTCAACGTCCGGCTGTCTTGCGGTATCGACCATGGTATGGCGGAAATACAACGCGAACACGAATAAGATTGAAAGGGGCACGAGTGTGTGTTGAATTCCAATGGATTGCCACATCCCGAACCGCCACCGATTTCGGAGCGCATCACGAATTGACTGTTGTTCGGTCAGCGTACGGGGAATCGTGCCACGCGCATCGATCACATGCAGAATGAATCGATCGATGAAGAACCACAGAAAACAAAGGGTCAGCATTGCCTGAAAAAACCAACTGCCCAGCACAAAGGACAGAAAGGTTCCGATCAACGCCGTCGCAGCTGCATAAATCTTTGGGACAAAACCTGAGCCATAGAGGGCGATGCAGACGGCAAACAGCCCGCAGCCAAGGAAGAGCGAAATGGTTGTCCCTTCGTTGAAAGTTGTGTGCAGTGGATCGCTCTGGAACCAAACATACATTTGCCCGATGGCAAACGTATAGACCACGAATTTCAAATAGAGCAGCCAAAGTGAATCCGTCCAGTTGAATCGGTAAACCGTTCGTGCGGGATAATCAAAGGACGTCGTGGGATAATTCGGCGAGTGAACATCATCAGGAGCGGTCGGCGCCGGGTCCTGCATATTGAGGGGGAACGGGAATGGTTCATCTTTAAGGAATGGCACGGAGGACCGCCAACAAATCGCGAAGGATGGGGACAACTTCCACTGTGACGGCACACGGAAACTTCTGACCGGGGATTTTTCGTTCGAGTTCTTTTTGTTTTTCTTCGGTGAACGTGACGCAGGCAATCTGAAATCTGCCGGACTGCATCAACGATGCGCAGAGTGGAATTGCGAGGCGGCATTTGATGTCTGCGTCGATTTTCCGAAGCACATGATCATTCGGCCCACCGCCATCGACACGCACAAATGACAGCAGCGACGGTGTTGTGGAAGCGTCCACAACGTACTGCGAGGGATCGACACCTTTTTTCAGAAGTGCCGGATGTTTTTCCAGGAGTTTGGCAACTCGCAGCCGCGTACGTTGGGGCTTTTCGCCAAAGCAGTATCCCAGAATTCCGAATTGCGTATAAAGACTCTGGGTTCCCAGCGGGAGCGCGCACCGCGCTGGCACGCCGAAGAGTTTTGCTCCACGCAGTCCCAGCGTGAAATAAACCGAATTCGCGAGGAATTCGTGCCTGGCCAAATGTGCATTTTCGATCAGGGCGGGTTTCTCTGAACCGCAGAAAAGTTTCGGCCACACCGACGTCATGCGTCAGCTGAAAATACTGTTTGATTTTGCGTGCCGGTTTGCCTGTTCGGAGTTTTGTGGCTCTGCTGGAGGCCACCACAACAAGGCATTTGCGTGGTCCTTTTTTCCAGCGGGACTGGACGCGCCAGGCAATTTGTCCGAAATCCGCCGCGCGCTGCCCCGGCCGCCAGCAGGCCACGGGAGCCACAATTTCCGGCATCGGACGAACCAGAACGGAATATCGTTCGAGCCAACCAGCGCGGGCCAGTCGTCGGATTCGGTCTTCGGCAAGCTTCCGTGAATCCGCCGAATCGCTCCACCATGTATGGGCAATCTGGTCCAGACTGAAGAGCCGAACAGCAGTCGAGAGATGATCGAGGATCTCACAATCACGCGAGGTCAGGCGAAGCGACAAGGTCGGGTTCCTCTTACCGAAGGATTGGCGGAGTGCCGGGCGTCACACGGCGCAAGTGTGCGACAGGGTGTGAGAACATTCTGATGGCTGTGGGGACCAGATATGTAGTGGAAGTCGAACGAGAACTTCTGCTGCTGAGGATGCAGATCCTTGAGCAGGGCAGTGAACTCGGAAACATTGAAGTGCTGGACCGTGTGAGTGATCGCCTGACGAAAGTCAGTGACCAGATGCAGGGAATGGCGGGTGAAGTACAGAAGGTGCTGGTGGAAATGAAGAAGGATCTGTCACGACTGAATTTTGGCAGCATGTTGCGAAGTGATACGGAGCCGACAGAAAAAGGGCGACGCGGGCGGCCTCCGAAATCCAGTCACGAGCAAGGATCAAAGGCACGAACATCCGGAACTGACAGTCGCCCTTCAACCTGAAAATTCAGAAAGACAAACCAATGACGACCGATCAAAAACTGATGACTGTCAAAGAGGTCTCCCACTTTCTGAGGCTGTCACTTTCCGAAACGTATCGCCTGGTGAACACAAAAGCGCTGACTCACTTTCGGGTAGGTCCGGGGCGAGGAGCGATCCGAATCGCGGAGCAGGATGTGATGGCGTTCCTCGAAAACCGGCGACAAGGCCGGGACATGCTTCCCCGCGAAGTCTTTTCACCGCGTCGCAATTCAAAGCCGTTGAAACATATTCAGGTCAAGAAATAGCCCGGTGTGTTCGACGACTTGAATGCAACCGGAGCAGGCCGCATGGCTTGTTCCAGCCCCGCAGGGATGCGGGTCTTTTTTGTTGTACGGCAATGATTTTGACAACCGGCACAAATCGAACGCGCAGGAAATAACCCGCCGCAGTCGGAATCCACAGGGGCAGGTTTTTCATTTGCCACTTACGAAGCTGCTTTCTTCGCCTGCTCCAGCAGATGCTTGGGATTATGACTGAGGTGCTGATAAACCTTCGCCAGCTGGCTTGGATCTTTATG
The DNA here is from genome assembly GCA_043722015.1 of Candidatus Kuenenia sp. Lineage (GTDB taxonomy): Bacteria > Planctomycetota > Planctomycetia > Planctomycetales > Planctomycetaceae > SXXK01. The sequence goes on from JAYSPO010000272.1 coordinate 2,642, forward strand.
TCCCATCAAAATGGCCACCGTCAAAGCATCGACACCGCGCTGCAGCGCATTCGTCGCCCACGAATGTCGCAGTGCATACAGAGAATATTTTGGAGCGGACTCCTGAGCCAGCTGGTAAGTGAGTTTTCGTTTGGCTTCATGTCGCAACTCTGCATCTGTCTTTGCAACGATCTTCTTTCCGACACGTTGCGTCTTCGACAGCGTCGGAACGAATTGTGCGATGCTTTCAGTGGAAACATTTATTCCCTGCCGCTTCATTTTTGCCATTCCCATTCGATGTTGGATCCGCTGGAAGGCACAACTGACGGCACTTGTGGTCCACGGTTTTCCGCGGCTGTTCAGAAACAAATATCCTGTCGTTCGGTCGGCCATCAGCCGTCGCATGATCGCGACGGCCTTGTCACTGAGGTAGACAACTCGCGGGGCTTCCTTGCCTTTGGCCTCCGATCGAGGCAGAACCCATCGCTGATTTTTCAAATCGATGTGACGAATTTCAATTCGCAATGATTCCTGTGGTCGGCATCCGGTTTCGTAGGTGACCGTCATCAGATCAATAAAGCACTCATCCGGCGTGAGAGACAGCAATTCGGCGAATTGCTGTGGATTGATGTAGACTTCGCGAGGAAGCCCGGCTGGCATCGAAAGATGCTCAATGGGATTTGAATCCACGTATCCCAGAGACTTTGCCCACTTCACGCAGCGTTTGAGGCATCGCATGTAGTTTCTGGTGGTCGTTGGCGTGTGATGCGGGTACGAATCCACCCATTGCTGGACATGGTAGGGTCGCAACTGTCCGATTGTGAGATCCGGAAAGCGGTTGGCGAAGCGCTGGAGCCGATATTGATACCACCCATACGTATCAGAAGCGCGATGCTGAACGACCCAGTCCAGAAATCTGTCAAAGAGTTCTGTAAGGCGCATTCCAGCGCCAGCGTTTTCCTGGGCAATGCGGCGGTCCTGTTCAGGCACCGTCATCAATTGGTGATACCTGAGAAATGCTGCTTCGCGATCCTTCCCGAGATTGATTTGGCGACCGTCGAGTTCGACGTACCAAGTATCACGGGATTTGCGGTAGAACGGTTTTGGGACGTGGTAGTGCATAAGCGAGTCTCCGGAAAGAGGGTTGCAACCCGAGCAGACCGGATGACTCGCAAATCGCCGTTTTCAGGCGATCAATCTCTGACACAATCTCTGACAAGCGACTTTCGTCGATTTCAAAATCGACGTAAGTCCTTGTCCTGTATAGTGTCCCGGGCGGGGGTCGAACCTGCAACCTTCGGCTTCGGAGTTCGTAGAGGTATCCTTTTGCGTTTCTGATGCTCACTGAAACCCAGGAAAAACCTGGGTTTCTTCTTTTACCACGCTTCGACAATGCGTTCCTCGGATGCAGATTTGACGCATTAGTGGGGGGATAAGTGGGGGGACTTTTTTACCTTGAAATTAACTGTGTCAGCAGTTCTTATTGACGAAACCGCCAACAACACAGGGTCCGTATTTGTGAACACCTTCGTTTTCCGAATTGAACCATTTTTCATCTGACCCACGATCCTCGTGGCACGCTGAGGCCGAAGTGGAAAGGCTGACTGCAGGACAAATGCTGCTCACATGGATAGGCCTGATTCCTGACAATGTGAGCTCGCTCGATTTGTAAACCTGACACTGCCCGCTCAGAATCTCCGCGTTTCCGTTCAATCCTGGTAAATTCCGAGACTTCGAAAAATGGCTGATCAAGATCACGGCAGTGGCAACATTGATCCACTCATCCAGGCATATCAATCGCTGCTGCAGTCGCGTGTGATGTGGGACTTTGAATCGCTGCCCAGTCTGAAGTCGTATCTGGACGAAGGCAAAATTGTACTGAACGCCGATGATCCGCGATTTGCGGAGTTGCTCAGGGCGGATATCCGGTTTCGTGTTCAGCGATCGCGTCCAGGCGACGATGAAGCGGTTTTGGCGGCGATAATCCAGCAGTTTCCGGAAATGTCGCACGCCCTGATTTCTGAGCTGGCCCTTTATGAGTGGCAATTGTGGCACGAGGCTGGCCATGAGCCGGATGTTCAGGTGTTCGTGCAGAATCTGAAAATCCAGGATGATGCCAGCCGAAGTGAATTGGCCGAACTTCTTGCTCAGTCGCCGGTCGGCTCCGCCTCGAGGCAAGCCTCAGTGAATCAGCTGCAGGCCGGAGAACTTCATTGCGGCGACATCGTTGGCCCCTACACAATCTCGGAGATGATTGGTCACGGGGGAATGGGTGAAGTCTATAAGGCTCAGCGCTTGAGCCCATTTCGCATGGACGTTGCACTCAAAGTCGTTCGATCGGGCAAGCAGACTCGAACCATTCTGAATCGATTTGATGCCGAGCGGCAGGCTCTGGCGATGATGGAACATCCGAACATCGCCAGAGTATTTGATGCGGGCGTCACGTCTCAAGGATTGCCCTACTTTGCGATGGAGTATGTGGACGGCGTTCCTCTGACAAAGTTCTGTGACAAGAATCGATTATCGCTGAATGATCGACTTGCTCTCTTTGTTCAGATTTGCCGAGCCATCCAGCATGCTCATCAGAAGGGCATCATTCACCGTGACATCAAACCCGGTAACGTGCTTGTGGCGATGACCGATGCCGGTCCCTCGGTGAAAGTCATCGACTTTGGTCTCGCCAGAGCGGTACAGCCGGAACTCCGTCTCACAGATGAATCGCAGCTGACATCGCCCGGCCAGTTTGTAGGGACGCTGCGGTACATGAGTCCAGAACAGACCAGAGGCGTGAATCAGGCGACTGATGTTCGCAGTGACGTCTATTCACTGGGAATTGTGCTATACGAACTGCTCACCGGCTCAACACCGCTGGACGAATCTTCGCTCAAACGGCAGTCCCTTGATGACATCCTCACAGCGATCCGCAATGACGATCCTCCGCGGCCCAGCGTCCGACTGAATTCGACGCACAGTTCGGCTTCGACAATCTCCGAACTGCGAAAAACCGACACCGGTCGACTCACCAGCATTCTGAAGGGTGATCTCGACTGGATCGTGATGAAGGCTCTGGAAAAGGAACCGAATCGTCGATACGACAGTGCGTCTCATCTGGCTGAAGATGTCGAGCGATTCCTGACCGGTCAGCCTGTCGTGGCAAGGCCGCCGTCGTTGACCTACCGGATAGGAAAGACGCTGCGACGAAACAAAGTTGCGTCAATTGTTTCGTTGATTCTTGCAGGGGCAACGTTCGCTGTTTTGACAGCAACTTTGACGGCGATCTCGAAGGCTTTTGAGGCTGATCAGGAACGTATTCAAAAACTTGAAGCGGACACGAAGGCTGCAAATGCAGTACTGAAAGCCACAAAGGCCGAAAGCGAAACGCAAATCGCACTACAGCAGAAGCAAACCATTGAAAGAGAGAAGATATTACAGTCACTGCTCAGGAATCCGGACGGACCGAAATCCAGCGAAGCCCAGCTCACCGCCCTGAATGAAGCGATGTCGATGGAACTCATGGATGACGTTAATCGTGTTGATCTGCAGTTGGCAAAGCTCGACGTGCTGCATCGCACGCAGCGGTTTGCAGAGTTGCGGCCATTGATTTCCGAGATTGAGCCACTGACGCTCCGACAGGAGGGACAGCTCGACCTCTGGAAGATTCGCAAATCGGTCAGCTTTCCAGAACAAATGGAACTGGCAAAATCGCTTTTAGAGAGGAAAGACGAGGTTTCACTCAGTGAAACCGATAGCAGATATCTTGCCTGCCTGATGGCTCCGTCCCGATCGGAAGCGATCACTCTGCTGGAAGCGTTGCTGCTGGATTTCCCGCAACACGAACCGTCACGAAAACTGGTGATCACCCTGCTGCTTCTGGAAGGCAGATCCCCTGAACTCAACGCACAGGTTGAAAAGTCGCGTCTGTTGTTCCCGGGGAGTCTCGACGTTGAACTGACCGCCTGTGTCGCGTTTGCACTTCGTGGAGAACAGCAACTGGCAGAAGGACAGCTGCAGCGTCTCACGACGCTGGGGCTCCTTAGTGATGATGACGAAAAAGTTTGTCGCGGGCTTATCGAGCTTCTGCTTTCCATTGCTGAAGAGCTGGCGACCACCGGTGCTCAGTCTGAGTCAGGTGCAGAAACGAATTCCGTGCAGCTTCTGACAAACATGATGACGTATTTTGTCAGCTTTCCACAGACAGCCGCTGTGATGGAAGAAACCTTCGGAACAGCCTTGGAAATCGGGCGACCAGCGAACGCCAACGCAGGTTTGGGAATGAATTTCCTGAGTGACTTAACGTTCAAAATCACCATGGCCTCCGCCGCTCAACTTGCCGGGAACCACACCCGCATGATCAGCCTGATCACAGATCTTGAAAAGCTGTCACCCGTCCCCGGCGATGCCGTATTCCTCAGAACACGCTCAATCATGCGCCTGCAACCATACAACTTTGTTGCGGCCCTGGAAGAGCTGGATCCTGCTGTTTCTGCCCCATGTGTTTTTCCGAAGCAGCGGCATCAGATTCTGTACGAAGCGGCCATGTGCCATATGGGCGTGTATTCGCAGAACAAAGACGACAACCATCGGAAAACGGCGGGCCAGCTTGCACTTCAATGGATGACTATCTCGGACTCGATGCCGGAATTCCAGGTCGCAAATCTCGTCAACGTCCTGGTACTGAATGGTCAACACGATGACGCTCTCCGTCTGCTGCTGAAGTTTCGTACCAAGTCACCCAATGCAAAGAACTCAATGATTGGTCAGGAGTTACAGGTATTGAAAGCCGCAAAGCGATACCCGGAACTTTTTGAGTTGGCCGATCAGGAACTGAAGGCTCTTGAAGGCAAAGAAACGCCGGAAGCCGCCGCCGCCATCATTTCCATCCGCGACGAGGCACTGCTTGAAATGTCGAAGCTGCTTGATTCGCAGAAAAAAGTGGATGGAAACTGATCTGTTTGCCATGATTTCAATCCTGTCACTTCCGTTGGAATCGGGCGATTCCTGATCAGCCGCCTGCCTGAACAGCGGCACGGCATTCTGCACACTCCGGTGGGTCGCCGCTCTCCGAAGAGGAACGCCGCATCAGGCTTTCAATTCGTGCCCTGGTCCGTGCATTGCGTCGCTTTTCTTCAAGCCCGAGAGGCAATCACGCACGGATCGCATTCCGACCAGAAATTCTGATTTCGTGCGCAGCAATGATTCTCTGATTTCGTTTGTCAGACAGTCGGTTGTGGGACAACCCACACAACTCTTGCCCCGCACGTGCGGTGCGATCGGCTTCAACGAAGTTCTATTGTCCACGAAGAGAAAGGGCACGCTGTCATGAAAACGCACTCTCGCATCACAAGTCTGTTTCTGATTCTGTCCGTTGGTTGTACATGTTCCGTTGAACAGGCAGAGTTCGAAGCAAAACAAAACGAAGAAAGGCAACTCAGTATTCAGGTAATGCAGGATGCGTTCATCGTTGCGTCAAACAGCCTTCAGGCCGTTCCGATGGTGCCACTCGTCGTGACCAACATTCTTTGCAATCCATGCCGGGGAGTGGGACGCTCCAATCGCTTGTTGACTCCGAACGACAAGGTGGAACTCGTGGCGTCAGAGAGTCACACAGAGCGAGAATTTGACCACCAAACAGACAATTGACCGCAGGATCAGATCGCCTTGCGAATCTCGTCCCGAAGGCATGCTTCCATTGGAGATGCCACCATCGGACGGATTGATCTCGCAACACGGAACAGGATGAGAATCGATCAGCCCGGCCAGCAACCGGGCTTTCTGCATTCAATGTTCGGTGTCTTCGACTCGCGGCAATCGCTACGGATGAACCAGAATCACGGACACCTGCCGCCT
>JAYSPO010000273.1:0-7094 GCA_043722015.1 Candidatus Kuenenia sp.
CGATCTCCGAATTGCCCCTCATGATCTCTCCCCCATGTGATGCGGCTGATCTGTGAGACTTCCGGCAACTCAATCTGAATCCAGCCTCGCCCTGCTTCATTGGAGATCCAACTGCGTGCATTTCCGAACTGCCCGTCGTTGATGTGTTCCAGCTTGTGGATCTCGTATCCGGGCAATGCACTGGAACATGTCGCCTTCGCTCCATGGGAAGCCAATGCCACGTTTGTCGTGCCGCTGAAGATTTCCAGTTCATCAATGCAGGGCTGAGACGCGTTGGTCGCTTCGATCGTGAAGCGGACAAACTTGGCAGCCGTCGGTTCAAACAGTTCTTCATTGGCACGAGCGTTCACCGGCGGTCGGCTGGGACCGGCATCTTTCACAAACGGCCTGAGTTGTTCCCGGAGCTGTCCTAACTGTTGATCGATCTGAGCGATCTCCTGCTGTTGCTGTTCGGTCAGCGGCATGCCCCGATCACCGTGCTGAATTCCCGCGAAGATGGCCTGCAGTGAGTAATAGTCGGTCTGCCGAATCGGATCGAACTTGTGATTGTGGCAGCGCGCACAGCCCAGAGTCAGACCCATGAAGGCCGTCCCGGTGGTGTTGATCATGTCGTCGAGTTCGTTCTGCCTCTGCATGAGAGTCAGGTTGATGTCCGGACTTTTCACGAGATCATATGGCCCGGCGACAAGGTATGCGGTGGCCTGCGGGACACCGATCGCGTCGCCAGCGAGCTGTTCTTTCAGAAACTCATCGTACGGCTTGTCTTCGTTCAGCGAACGAATCACGTAGTCTCGGTAAGGCCATGCATTCGGACGTTCGCGGTTGGTTTCATAGCCGTTCGTTTCCGCGAACCGCACAAGGTCCAGCCAATGGCGCGACCATCGTTCGCCATAATGCGGACTACCCAGGACTTTTTCCACAAGCTGGCCGTACGCCGCGGGATCACGATCTGCGACAAACGCCCGAACCTCTTCCGGAGCTGGCGGCAGTCCGAGCATATCGAGGTAGATCCGTCGAATCAGTTCGGCTCTGGTCGCCTGCGGATTTGGTGCTAAGGAATGTTCTTGCAGCTTCTGCAGAACAAACGCGTCGATCTCGTTCGCGATCCACGGATGTTCGATTGCCGGCGGTTGCACGTTCCTCACCGGCTGAAACGACCAATGATCTGACGTGGTCGCTTCGTCATCCTCTGCACCATCCGGCCCCGGCCATCTCGCACCCCCGTCGATCCATGACTGCAGCAGTTGAATTTCGTCTTTCGACAGGCGATCGGCTTCATCGGGAGGCATCCGTTTTCCGGCTGCTGTGCCACGGACCAGCTGGATCAGATGGCTATTCTCGCCATCTCCCGCGACGATGGCTGGCTCCCCGGAATCTCCGCCGACCAGCATGGCCGCTCGACGATCCAGCCGCAGATGACTTTCCTGCGTGTCGGGGCCGTGGCAGTCGAAGCATTTCGATGCAAGGAGTGGTCTGATCTGAGTTTCGAATTCGATCTCATCAACAGCACCGACGCTCGCGGGCGCGACAAGCAACAGAATCAGAATGAGTCGAATGGATTTCATAGGATCGAGGTGGGTGGGCGTGAGCAGGATGGATCAAAGATGATTGTATTGTGCCGTCAACAACCCTGTCGCGTCCAGTGCTCACGCTTAACGGCCACGGCTGGCCAATTTGTGGGTTTGTAGGGTGTGACAAGCGGAGCGCAGGCACACCAGACCGGCCAGGCAGTGTGCCTGCGCGTTGCTTGTCACACCCTACGAGAGGCCCATCGTTAATAACTGGCCAGCCGTTCCTGAACGTCGCGGCTTCGGCACCAGCATTGAGCAACTTGAGTATTTTTCGCATGAATCTGCGTTTGGGAATTCCGTCGAAAATGCAATCAACGTCGATTCGATTTACGCGGATTACCTGACCGCAACACTGAACCGGCAAATGTGAATTCCGGGGTTGCATGGGCTCAGATCCGTTCAGTGAAAATCCGAAAATTCAGTGGATTGCATAAGACCAGAGTCGCCAGCAGATTCCTTGCCCCGTGCCAATTCGGCAACTGTGGCTGGTATTCCCATGAGCAGCAGCATCTGGGCTGGAGACGCAGCATTCCTTGTGAAGCAGTTCCCACTGAGATCCATGCGACAAATATCCATCCATCCTCAAAACACAATTCAGCGATGCCTGCTGGCTGTCGTCGGCATTGCCATGCTGCCGACACCGTGTGTGGCTCAGGATAGTTGGTTGTATGCCTGGAGGAATCAGCCATCCGGTGAGTTCGCACCGGACCACCGAAAAGTTGACCCGTTTCAGCCGATGTTTTCGGATGCGGATCTTGAATCGCAGGCATCCCGGAAAGCCCCGTCTTTTCTGACACAGTTCGCATCAAATGTGAACACATCGGCCCTGCAGGATGCCGAGGCCGGCCCAATTCCTGATGTGCCGACAGTTGACGCACTCGTCGGTGATGAGTCGGCTGACTATGAAACTGACACGGCGATGCCGTCTGCTGAGCGATCAGCATCAGATTCAACAGATTACGCGCCGCTGGATGAGCTGATGCCTCAGACCGCGTCTCCGTCGCCGATCACAACGCAGCAAGTCTTCTCGAATGCGCCAGCTCCGTGGGGAAGCGACTTTGGCTGGCAGGTGCTTCCACAGGGACTGATGTACAAGTCCTACATTGCCGGTGAAAAAGAACCAAGAATGCAGTTCATTCAGCTGCACGACACGCGCAGCAAGCGTCGCGTGTGGGACGCCGTACTGGGTGGGCGAGTCGGGCTGTTGCGTTACGGGAGTCATGGCTCGATAAAACCACAGGGATTTCAGCTGGACATCGAAGGAGCAGTGTTCGCCCGCGTGCTACCCGACGAGCTGAGCGCGATGCTGGAAGGTTCCGACTACCGGGCGGGCATGATCGGTACAAATCGGTTCAATGGAACGGCCCTGAAATACGGTTACTATCATGTCAGCTCTCACATTGGCGATGAGTTCCTGCTCGCAAATCCCACCTTTAATCGCATCAACTATGTGCGTGACTCGGTGATTGCCGGTGTGACGCAGGATTTGGAATACGCAACGCAGGTTTACGGCGAAATCGCGTACGCGATGGGCGCGGAAGGTGGCGCGAAACCGCTGGAGTTTCAGTTTGGGACGCAGTATCTGCCTGTCGCAAAGTCCAGTCTCCGGGGTGCTCCGTATCTCGCAGCGAACTATCATATTCGCGAAGACTTCAATTTCCAGGGCGGGTTCAACACGGTGGCAGGCTGGGGCTGGCAAGGTCTCCAGACGCGACATCGGCTTCGCATCGGGATGCAGTATTACAACGGCCCTTCGCTGCAATACCAATTCCTGGACCGCATCGAGAATCTGTATGGCGGCGGGATCTGGCTCGATTACTGACCCGGCTCATCACTTCGCAAGCAGCCACTGTTGTGTGAAATACCAGGTCGTCAGCACAACACCGATCGCGATCACGATCCTGCGTACAACTGTGCGGTCCATTCTGCGTGCCAGTGTCGCACCAAGCCAGCCACCAATGGATGCGGAAATCAACATGGGTACGGCGAGTTTCCAGTTCACGCTGCCGGCGATCATAAACACCACAACGGCAATTCCGTTGATCATCCCGGCGAGCACTGTCTTCACTCCATTCACGTGATGAATATTTCCGAGTTGCAGCAGGCTGAGCGTACTGAGCATCAGGATTCCAATCCCAGCCCCGAAGTAACCGCCGTAGAAACCTACCAGCAGTTGCAGCCCGAACACAAGCCACAGATAACGACGACCGGGTGTTGCCGTCGTTGAATCGTCCGGCGTGCCACTCTCCAGCGCGTCTCGCGACTTCGCCGCAGGCATCAGTCGAGGCTGCAGTATGAACAGCAGAGTCGCCAGTCCTATCAGCCATGGGATCATGGCTTTCAACGACGATTCCGGCGCGACGACCACGACATACGAGCCAGCCCCGCCGCCGATCAGACTGGGCAACGCCAGCCACCGTACCCATCCCCAGAGTTCCCTCAGCTCGCGCCGATAACCCCAGGAACCCGACAGCGCGCCGGGAAACAGGGCCACGGTGTTTGTCGCGTTGGCAATGATCGTCGCACCCGGAGTTCCTCCCAGTGCCCAGAGCAATGCGGGAAACGTGACAAGCGTACCGCCACCAGCCACCGAGTTGATCATTCCCCCGATCAAGGCTGCCGGACACAGCACAAGATAGGCCAGCCAGGGTTCCATCGCAGATTTTCTTGAGTGTCGAGCTACTTCCCTCGAGGACGCTTGATCAGCGCCAACAAGGCAGAGAAAAGGGACGCACCGATGATCGACCAAATGACCGGAAACGTCCGGCCTCCGACCTGAACGGTGAACAGTTCCGGCAATCCTGCTTCTCGGGCGAGATACGTCCCCAGCAGGGCGCCAATGAATCCAAGCACGATCGATACGAGACATCCACCGTGTGAGTATCCCGCCAGCCGTTGAGCCAGGGAGCCACAAACTCCTGCGACCAGCATCAGCACCAGAAACTCAAAGATGGTCATTGTTGATCCTCGGCATGGCGATTGAGCAGAGATAGGCCCATTGAATTCCGGGAAATTATCAGTCTATGGTACTCGTGAGATTGTAACGATTCCGGCGAGACTTTGTATGCTGCCTCAAAGACATGGCGCATATTCGATGGCAGAATTGAGTACACTTCGTACAGCGCACCTGTTTTTTTGCGCACTTATCAAAATTGCATCTGCACCATACAAAGGGAGTCGACAGTGACGGCCTCGCTTCACATACTGGCGAATTCAAAGGAATGCACCGAAGCCTCGGTCTACCATCGCTACGCTGCTGCATCACAGCAGATGGAACCGGCGCTGTGTTGTCCGGTGCAGTATGCCGGGCAATATCTGAAAGTCGTGCCGCAGGAGATTATCGAAAAAGACTACGGCTGCGGAGATCCCAGCGCGTGGGTCAATGAAGGTGAAACTGTCCTGGACCTTGGTTCCGGGGCAGGAAAACTGTGTTACATCATGTCGCAGGTTGTCGGGCCGCAGGGGAAAGTAATTGGCGTCGATTGCAATACCGAAATGCTGGCGCTGTCACGAAAATACCGCGATGAAGTCGCCGGTAAGATTGGCTACCGCAACGTTGAATTTCGCTATGGGATGATTCAGGATCTGCAGCTGGATCTGGATCTGCTCAACACTTGCCTTGCCAAAAAGCCCGTTCAGAGTTCAGCAGACTGGATCGCAGGGAGACAACTGGAAGCACAGTTGCGAAAAGAGCAACCACTGATCGCAGACAATACCATGGACTGCGTCGTGTCGAACTGCGTGCTGAATCTGGTGCTTCAGCAGGACCGTCGTCAACTTTTCGCCGAAATTTTCCGCGTGCTGAAACGCGGAGGACGTGCGGTCATCAGTGATATCGTGAGTGACGAGACGGTACCGGATCACATGCAGCAGGATGGATATCTGTGGTCCGGATGTCTCTCGGGTGCTTTTCGCGAAGACCTGTTTCTGGAAGCGTTTGCCGACGCCGGATTTCACGGCATCACGATCGCAAAACGCCAGGCAGAGCCCTGGCAGACGATTGAAGGGATTGAATTCCGATCAATGACTGTGATTGCATGGAAAGGTAAGGATGGTCCATGTCTGGATCGCAATCAGGCGGTGGTTTACAAAGGTCCGTTTCGCCGAGTCGAAGATGACGACGGACACATCTTCGTGCGTGGTCAGCGCATGGCCGTTTGCGATAAGCTGACTCGCCTGATTCAGTTGCCACCGTACGCCGGGATGTTTGAAACGATCGAACCGCATCAGGAAATTCCACTGGATGCCGCGCAACTATTCGACTGCAGATGTTTGAAGATTCGTGATCCAAAAGAGACCAAAGGATCGGGTTACGACGCGACAAATACTGCCGCTGGTGCCTGCTGTGATGGCGATGAACCGTGTTGCTGAAGCCTGCCTTATCACTGCTGCGACAGGGAAATCCGCTCGCCAACCCCGGACGGCAGCGGGAAGTGCTTGAATACGCCGGCGACTCAGGCATTCCATCGTTCCAGACCACGCTCGCAGTCAACGGAATCATGTCGCTGACCAGCGGACAGCTGAAATCGCTGCAGGTCAACGTCGGGAAGCTCTGCAATCAAACGTGTCGGCATTGTCATGTCGATGCCGGTCCGGATCGGCGTGAGCTGATGACGAAGGACAATTTCCTGCACTGCCTGCGGCTGCTGTCGGAATCGACGATCGAGACTGTCGATATCACCGGCGGTGCCCCGGAAATGAATCCGCTGTTTGAATGGTTCGTGACAGAAGTGCGCCGGCTCGGTCGCCACGTCATTGATCGCTGCAATCTCACCATTCTGACGGCTCCCGGATTCACACACTTGCCGCAGTTCCTGGCTGAGCATCAGGTCGAAGTGATTGCATCTCTGCCATGTTATCTCGAGGAAAACTGCGATGCACAGCGCGGGGACGGAGTGTTTCAGAAATCCATTGAGGCCTTAAAGCTGTTGAACGGCCTCGGTTATGGACGGGAGAATTCGGAACTGAAACTGTCGCTGGTCTACAACCCGGTCGGCCCGTCGCTGCCGCCGAATCAGCAGAAACTGGAACAGTCTTACCGGGATCAGTTGCGGCAGCGATTCGGGTTTGAGTTCAATCACTTGTACACAATCACGAATATGCCCATCAGCCGATTTCTGGACGATCTGCTCCAAACCGGACGGTACGAAAAATACATGGCGCTGCTGCTGAATGCGTTTAACCGCGATTCCGTCGAGGGCCTGATGTGCCGGTCCACAATCTCGATCGACTGGCAGGGCAATCTCTATGACTGCGACTTCAATCAGATGCTCGATCTGCCGCTGACAGATGCTCTTCCGAGACACATCAGCGGCGTCCGGATCACCGACATCGAAAATCGTCCGATCGCCGTCGGTCGCCATTGCTACGGCTGCACGGCCGGTGCCGGTTCCAGCTGCACCGGATCTCTGGTGGCAAATTAGTCCTGAAACAAGCGACAGTCATTTGGAGTGCGGAGACTTGTCGCCGCTTTGCCTTTCCAATACGGCATTTTTGTCAATCAGCCTGGGAGAACAGCAAGTA
>JAYSPO010000274.1:0-1888 GCA_043722015.1 Candidatus Kuenenia sp.
AAATGCATGGGCAGAAAAATAGCAGCCATTTTTTTGCCCAACATTTTTTTGCCCATAATGTTGAGGCCAGATACATCTTAGCCCGGCGGCGGATCGTTGTTATGTAACCGCGTGCCCAGCGGGCAACGCTCGCAGTCCCGCCGGATCGACGCCCAACGCGCGGGGCGTTGCCCACGCGGTTAAACGAATGCGAGATCCTCAACCTCTCGCGGGATAACGCGAACAGGCCCGAGTTTCCTTTTCAGAAAAAACGACCCTGTCGGTAAAATTCACCGTGGCTTTTTCAAAGCCTGCTACGCAGCCTGATCAATGGCTTCGTCAGTCTCATCGACTTCCTGCTCGTACACCAGGTAGTAGATATTGCTGGCGGCTTCTTCCAGGTAGTGCTTGATGTTTTCGCTCTGCACGCCCGCGATGAGTCGGTCAAGTGCTTCGACAGCGCGATCGACTTCTTCGCTGCTGATTTCTTCGAACTCATCCGAACTTGCGAGATGGTTCTGCGCGTTGATGATATCGTTGTGTTCGTCCGACATTGCAAATTCTCCAAAGTCTTTTCAGCGGACTCGAAACATCTCTCTCGGTCGGTTCGTCGAATCAGGACTTTGATTCACCGGGTTCCGGGAAAGCAGAGGACTGGTCCGTGCCAGAAGGCTCCGGCGCGTGCCATGTGTCCCTGCCTCATTATCGGAATTCCGACGCGACCGGCTTTGGCCGATTGTGTGCTGGCGTCAAAGTTCCCTGATCGTCCGGCGCGGACTTGAGAAGAATCGTAAAAGTCATAAAGAAATGAGAAGTCGGTGACGCCGTCCTCTGGTAGTTTCTGCTGAATATTTGTTAAGTAACATGACTCTGGCCGAAGCGTGCGGTGTCGTTCATGACGATTGACGCGGTTTGTCCACATAGCGAGGCCAGGTGAATTGGATCATCCAACAGGACTGCTGAAATGAATTCGGTGACCGAGTATCTGACGTTTACAGTTCGAGAGCGAATGGGGTTTTTGAACATCACCGCTCAGGTCAACGACATTCTGCAGCGGAGCGGAATTCAGGAAGGTTTGTGCCTGGTGAATGCCATGCACATCACCGCCAGCGTCTTCATCAACGATGATGAACCCGGACTCCTGGACGACTACCGTCGCTGGCTGGAATCACTGGCTCCGTTTGATCCGAGCCCGGAAAGATACCGGCACAACCGGACGGGCGAAGACAACGGTGACGCTCATCACAAGCGTCAGATCATGGGCCGCGAAGTCGTCGTCGCGGTGACGAAAGGCCAACTGGACTTCGGCCCCTGGGAACAGATCTTCTACGGTGAATTCGACGGCAATCGGGCAAAACGAGTGCTCGTAAAAATCATCGGAGAATGATTAGCCCCATGCAATTGGATCAAGCCTCGAATTTCTTTGCGTAGCGAGCCTCACGGACAACCCTGGTGTTGGCGTCCATGCATGGCTTAACATGAACAAGGCGCTGAGTTTCAGGATTGAATGCGACAACATCCAGTTCGCATTCATGGCCGCCCTTGTCCCGCTTGCCGACGAGAATATTGCGACGCACGAAATACCCTCGATAGGGCACCGTGAATTCCGGTCCCAGCACCGGGAGCCTGGTTTCAAAATTCAACGTTGCTCGTCCTTCATTTGACAGCCGTGTATCGAACCAGTCTAAGCACCAATTCAGAAGTTCCTTCGTTTAACCGCGTGCCCATCGGGCCGCGCTTCGCTGCCAATCGCGGGGGTTGCCCACGCGGTTAAACGCAATTATGCCAAACGACTTCTGCCGAGGTGCTTAAGAAACAATGGCCCGCTTATTCACTGGGATTGAAGCATCTGGAATTCATTTGACTACGCGAGCAATCAGGACTTTTTTCTAGCCACGAAACAACACAA
>JAYSPO010000275.1:0-1822 GCA_043722015.1 Candidatus Kuenenia sp.
TGAGGATTCTGTCATAATTGTGGGCCTGTAGCTTGACTCTCTGAGTCGAGTGCGATCGGGGTTAGCCTGAACATCAATTTCCAGATCGATTCCAGCAACCGTTCTCCGGAGCCCAGGGCCTTAGCCTGGAATGTTCAATACGGCGAGTTTTCGCTTGTATACTCCACGCGGCCTTAAGTGAGAGAATTGGCGAGCGGCAAGCGTCAGCTTGCCGGTACAAAAACGAGGTACCATTGGGCTCACGCCGCTCCGCTCGCCAGACTCATTTCTGGCCGCGTGGCTTGTATTCTCGGAACAACCACCCCTCACGTCAATCGGTCCATTGGATTGGGATCGGAGCATTTGAGAATCTGCCACAGCCTGCCTAGAATGCGACTATTCGACCGGGAAAAAATTCCACTTCGACCGTCGGCCGACGGTCATCCGCAGGAGCGCGGTGTTCCAACTTGTCTATCAACGTACCCACAATCACCGCCAGCCTCACGGATGCCCAACATCAGGCAGTTGAGCATTTTGAAGGACCGTTGCTGGTTCTGGCCGGGCCGGGATCCGGGAAAACCCGCGTCATTACGCACCGCATTGTACGTCTGCTGCAGCGCGGAGTTCAGCCCGATCAGATTCTGGCACTGACGTTTACCAACAAAGCCGCACGGGAAATGGGAGCAAGGATTGAACGCCTCCTCGGCGGCATGCGTGTTCGCGTCAGTACGTTTCACCGCTTTTGTGCAAGGATCCTTCGACGCTGGCCCGAACAGGTGGGCCTGAGAGACAACTTCACAATTCTCGATCATGCGGATCAGGTGACGCTCATTCGACACATCATGAAGGAAGAAAAACTGGAAACGGTGTTCCATGATCCCGGTCGAGTGCTCAGCCGCATCAGCCGTGCGCGCAATGACATGATCACCTCGGAGATTTTTCGTCAACAGTTTGAACAACGCGTCGGCAATCCGCTGGATGCGATCGTGTATCAGGTGTTTCCATTGTACGAAGCACGCGTCCGCCAACAGAACGCCGTGGATTTCGACGACCTGCTGCTGCACGTTGTCAAACTTCTGGAAGACGACGAGCTGATTCGCGAGCAGCTGGATCATCACTTTCGGTTCATCCTGGTGGATGAGTACCAGGACACCAACTTCGCTCAGTACCGGATTGTACAGGCGATGTCACAGTTATATCCCAATCTCTGCGCGACAGGCGATCCGGATCAATCGATCTACGGCTGGCGCGGTGCACGGCCCGGAAACATCTCCACCTTCGAACGTGATTTCCCCGAAGTCGAAATCGTCGCGCTCGATCAGAATTTTCGCAGCACAAAAAAAATCGTGCAGTGTGCGGATCAACTCATTTCAAAAAATCGTCGGCCACATCGCGGCAGGTTAACGACCGAAAATCCCGATGGCGCTGCCGTGCGACTGTTGCTGTTTGAAGACGCTGATTCCGAAGCGGATGGGATTGCTGCGGAGATCGCCGCCCGCGTCAAAGCCGGCGAACGGACGTACTCGGATTTTGCAATCTTCTATCGGGTCAACGCGCTTTCGCGGTTGTTTGAGACAGCTCTGTCCCGGCACCATATTCCATTCCAGGTCGCTGCCGGATACTCGTTTTATGAGCGTGCCGAAGTGCGGGATCTGGTGGCTTATCTGAGGCTGATTGAAAACCATGCCGACGATTCGGCGATGGAACGGATTATTAATCGCCCGGCGCGTGGCATCGGCAATACGTCGCTGCTGAAACTTCGCAACCATGCGCAAAAATACGGCGTGAGTCTGTTCGAAGCGGCGTGCGAAGCGAGCACCGTGAATGGTCTTAACGGTCGTAG
>JAYSPO010000276.1:0-1278 GCA_043722015.1 Candidatus Kuenenia sp.
GTTGGTTTTGAAACCGCCTCTATGCAATTGGCCCGCTCGCGATGTTGACTCGCTTCGTGAAACCGCGACGGTGCCCGTGCAGAGAAACAATCGCTCCCAAAGTTCCGGCGGCGAATCCCCAGGCCGCTCCCAGCCACAACCCCTGACAGAAATTTACCCGACGTAGTGGAGCCAGTTGTGCGGCGGCAGAGGAAGTCGGCTCGCTCGATGTGAATGCGGCCGCTCCACAAGCCCAAGCCACAGCCACCAGGCACGTGATCAAAAAACAGAGCGACGCGGACCGCAATACCGGAACAACACCCGCCACCGGATGCCGACCGGTTGTCGCCACCGCCGCCGTGATCGTCGCGGCAGCCAGTGACCACGACCAGTAACGCCGTACGAATTCGTGCGGCGAATACAGATAGTTGAAGCTGACCTGCCAGAGAACGGCGTCCAGAATCCAGCCAATCGCCCAGCCCATTCCCCACCACACGACACAACTGAAAACCCACAATCGACAGCGTTGGCCCAGACCTGAGCCGCTTGGCTGACCACAATGGACGCGCAGTTCTGATGGCGATTCACGACTGAGATCCGCTGACATTCTGCGAGACTCAATCTGCCCGTGTGAGCTGTCGGAGGCGTTTGGTCGTCGGATGGTTCTCCCAGTTGAGCCACAGGGGACCGGGGCGACGATCGAGCAATCGCTCCATCGCGCGCGCGGTCTGAACAGCCTCTGGATTTCGGCCGTCTCCAGCCAGAGATTCCAAGAACATGGCCGCAGTCGTGGCGGTGGCATCCCGCGGCACACGATAGACGTTCGCTTCGTCTGCAACACCCAGTGGCCATGGAGGACTCATTTGACGATCGATCTGAAAGACATTGCGACGGATGAGAACATCACTCACCGACACATCGCCGCGCCACGACAACCATTCCCCGCAAAAGACGTTGTCTGCCACCGTCACACGCTGAATTCGTGCTGCCGGACCGCGGTATATTTCTGGCGGAATGAATTTCAGTTGCGATCCGTTCAGTCCCCCCGAGGGATTCCAAAACAGATTGCCGACGATCGAGACCGGTCCTTCGGTGAGCGGACTCAGACTGACTCCTTCATGGACATCGATGACGACATTGTCTTGGATCAGCAACTGATGGCCTTGGCCGTCGAGTTCAAACGCGTCGTCCGTGCCGAATGCCAGCCAGTTCCCGACGAGTTCCGCGGAGCCTTCCACGCCAGGGTCAACGCCGGGACTGATCCGCAGACCATCGCCAAAATCGGTGACCAGGTTGTCA
>JAYSPO010000277.1:0-3277 GCA_043722015.1 Candidatus Kuenenia sp.
CATGATCGGCGTTCATCAATGGTTCGTCTCAGCGATTCAATTCTCCGTGAGCCCCGCGTAGAAAGCCATACCCAGCCGCCAAGACGGCCTCGCATCGAAAAGATCTGTCAAGTGTCTGGCTCCATTGTCTTTGCCATTGTCTTTGGGCTCATCTGGCTCCATTGTCTTTGTGGCTCCATTGTCTTTGTAGGCCGGGCCGAGCAAACCGAATGAAAGCCGGAGCGGCGCCCGCCAATCCAATCCAGATCCAAGTGACAAGCTGTCACGACGAGAAATCCAGGTCTCCGCTGTTCCGGCATGGGCGGCGGACTTGATCCGGCCTACTCTGTGCGCAATGCAGGTTAGAACATCCAGGTCAGATCATCCGCTTCGCCCTGACTTGCCATCAGACGGTCGAGAATTCCATCATGAATTCGTTCCGCATGTTCTTTGTCAGTTCGAGTTGCAGTTCGATCAATCGTCACCGGCTGCCGGGCCACGAACTCTGCCTCGGCCACGAACACGTCAACCGACTCGTCCGATCGCGGATCATTCGAAACGACAATTGTCCGGGGAGTCGAACGAGGCTCCTGACGTCCATCCAGCACCACAGAGAGGACATCGTCCGTCGGGAGAACTGCAATCAGAGAGTCATTGAGAGTCTCCGACGTTTGAGTGACCTGGAAGTCCACCGGCGGGCTCCACAAACCGAGTTCGCCAAAGGTACCGATGGCTCGCACCCAGACGCGAAACGTTCCGACCGGCAGTGGCGTTGTCGGCGTATATTGCGTCGTGGCCAGGAGTGACGTTTCGTTGATAATCCGGATCACAGCCACATCCCTGCGATCCACCTGGATTTGATAACTGGCTGCCCCATCGACCGGTCGCCATGAGAACGTCGGCGTCCGGTCACTTGTAGTGCCCGTCGGTGACAACACGTCGGTGCGTCCGCCCACAAAGAAAGTGATCACTTGCGGTGCCTGGGATCGATATCCGTCCGAGCTGACGGCCACGACCTGCCAGCGATACGTTCCCACAGGAAGGTCTGCCGGTGGTGTCCAGTGAGTGACCAGCAGGTTCGGCACGCTGTGTACAACCTGGCCGTTATTCGCATTACGCAGGACGAGTTCGTATTTTGCCGCTCCAGTCACGGCATTCCACGAAAACGTCGGCTGGCGACTGAACGTAGAGTTGAGCGGACCGATCACGGTCGGTGCCGGCACAACAATGAACTCGGTCGCTGATGAAAAGAGCCCGATCACGCCATCCGCCGACCGGCCGCTGATCGACGCTCTGTAAACTCCCATCGGAAGGTCGGAAGAGGGCGTGAACGATGTTCCCGTCGAAATCGTTTCGCGGATGAACTGACTTTGGCCGGTTGTCATGTTGCTGATCAGGAGGTCGTACTGCGACGCTCCCTGCAAAGGACTCCACAAAATCGTGGGGCGAGCAGTGCTTTGCAGCCGACCGATGATCGGCGGTGCCATCGACACTCGACTCTCAAACACAAGCGAATCCGACCAGTTGGACTGTTGTCCGACAATCAACATGGATGCGACTCGGACGGACACACTGAAATTCCCAAGACCAAAATCCATGTTCGGAATCAACGATGTTCCTGCCACGGTCGCGGTAAAGAAGTTATCAACTCCCCGCGTCCGGTCGGTCACGACAACGTTGTAACTCGTCGCGCCCGGGACGGCAGTCCAGCTGATCATCGGACGAGAAACAGTTGAAATCGTCGAGGGCGTGACGACGGTTGGGGAACTGATTTCGTTCAGGCTCGCCAGGACGCCTTCGTGCAAAAAGTAGAGCGAGTCTCCCACGCTCACAAAGCTGGTATCGTAATTCGCGTTAATACCAATTACGGGCGTAACCGAAGTCCCGTCGGACTGCTGCAAAAGCAAATGCTCTGAATCAAAGTAAAAGAACCCGTTGTGAACGGGAATCGGCAAGCTCTGGGGAAATCCGTTTTGAAAACTGGTATTAAATTTGTTGGAGGCTACGGCCACTGTTCCCGGTCCGGTTCCGTCAGTTTTCCACACGGCTGGGGCGCTGAGTTGAAAGAACCTCTTAAAAATCAGTGTCCCGTCAAAATTCGTGAAAGAATGGTCGGTATTTAGTCCACCTACTCCGATAGCATCTCCAATATCTGCGACAAACACCGTTCCGACCGGGGTACCATCTGATTTCCAGATATCCACATTGTTCACGTTGCCGGGGCGTCCAGCGCGAAAGTAAAGTGTGCCCGCGACGTCTGTAAGTTCCCGTGGCCCGTCGTATGAATTATCGGCAACAAAGTTCTTGACCAGGCTGGTACCAGCGTCGGTGCCATCGGTTTTCCAGAGGCCCGACATTTGGACCTGAGAAGTCGTGTAGAACAGCGTTCCGTTGACATCTGTGAGTTCCGACGGATTCAATCCATTGATACCGGGAACGCTGTCCTGCACCAGCACTGTCCCATTGGTGGTTCCGTCGGATCGCCAAAGTTCGGGGCCACTAATTCCATCGTTTGCTCTGAAATAGAGCGTGCCACCAACGTTGGTCAAGTTTCGCGGAAGGCTGTCACTGATCCCGGGCCTGATGTCTTTGACCAGCACCGTTCCTGCCGCCGTGCCGTCGGACTTCCACAACTCCACGCCTGTGATGCCGTCATTCGCAAAGAAGAACAGCGTACCGCCAACATCGGTCAGTTCACCGAGAGCGGAACCGACAGCACCCGGACGGATGTCCTTGACAAGGCTGGTCCCCGCGGCCGTTCCGTTCGATTTCCAAAGTTCGGGCCCGTCTCCCGCAACAATACTGGCGCCGTAAAAAAGCGTGCCACCTACATTCGTCAGTTCACGGGCTGCAAATCCCGAGGCACCCGGACTAACTTGTCTGGTTCCGTCCTCGCGACCGTCCGAGATGGCAATCTGGCCGCCGTTCACGAAAAACAGTTTTCCGTTGACGTCCGTCAGTGTTCCAACTTCCCCAGTGGTGTTTGGGAGCAAGCGGACGTTGGCGGCAAGCAGTTGACGAATCTCCAACGCCTCAACCATCGCTGGGGAAAAACCGGATTTTCGCCTTCGTGCCAACCGGGTGGCAGAAACACGTTGAATTCCCAGCAGGCTGAACAACGGATGGCGCATAATCTTCACTCCAAAAAAACAGGGAATCCCATACAGTCGCATGACGGTGACATTGTCTCGACAACCGACACGTGACTCAATCAGCAAGTTTGGAAAAAGCCTGTCCGGCAGACATATAAATCAGCGACAGACCCGAGGTCTCCGCGTAACTCCAGCGTTCTTGTTGG
>JAYSPO010000278.1:0-4260 GCA_043722015.1 Candidatus Kuenenia sp.
TGCACAGTCGGATGTCAAAGGCGTGATGCTGTCTGGTGTTGCCAAAGGCGGACCTGCGGAGGTCGCGGGAGTCAAAGGCGGCGATGTCATCATCAAACTTGCCGGCAAGGCGATTGAAAATATCTACGACTACACGTACGCGATCGAAGCACTCAAGTCTGGCCAGGAATCCGAAATTACGGTGCTGCGTGCGGGCAAAGAAATTACGATGAAAGTAACGCCGGGTTCGCGGGATTAGTCAACGTAGGCGATGTCGCTCCGCCGACTCGCATTCCCGTTCGCGCCCGTGCGAAAGTGACGCCACTGGACGGTGGCCATAAGTTGACCGTGTTGAATTAACTACGTTGAACGAGGGGAATCTCAGTCGGCGGAGCGACTGAGCTACGCGGGCGACACATTGCGGAGAGCCCTCGCAGGCACCAACCGGCAGATACTGCCGCATCATCACGGCATTTGCCACATTGCACGGTGTTGTCAGCCGATCGCATTTGTCGGATGAGCAGGTCAGCACTCCGTTTCACCCTGTTCGCCGTTGACCGCAACAGGGCAATTGGCGTACGTTTCTGAACATCCGCTGCTGAAAACTGGTTCGAACCGTCAGCGTGGACACCAGGATTTGCCGAAGGATTGGCGCATGTGCGGAATTGTGGGCTATGTTGGATTTCGTTCCGTGTCAGATCTTCTGGTGGAAGGTCTTCATCGGCTTGAATACCGAGGCTACGACAGCGCGGGGATCGCGGTCTTGCACGAAGGCGAACTTTCAGTGCGCAAGAAAGCCGGCCGCGTGCTGGAACTTGCCGGTCTGATTCAGTCGCAACCCATTCGCGGCCACGTGGGAATCGGCCACACGCGGTGGGCAACGCACGGAGCCACTACCGACCAGAATTCGCATCCTCACCTTGGCGGCAACGGCGAAGTGGCCATCGTGCATAACGGCGTCATTGAAAACTACGACACGCTGCGCAAGCAGCTCATTGCGTTGGGATATGTTTTTCATTCTCAGACCGACACCGAAGTTGCCGCCCACTTGCTGGCACATAACCTTGAGGAGCAGGTACTGCTGGGTGGTTCGGCATCAAACATTGAAACATGTCTGCAGGTGGTTGAACTGACACTGGAAAAACTCAAAGGAACCTACGGACTGGGCATTATGTTCCGGGATTGTCCCGACACCGTCATCGCGGCCCGTTGCGGAAGTCCCCTGGTGATCGGAGTCGGCAAGGATGAATACTTCCTGGCGAGTGACGCAAGTCCGCTGGTGGGTTATACGAAGGAAGTCGTGTACCTGTCTGACCATGAAGTGGCCGTATTGCAGCCCTCCGGACTACGGATCGATCATCGTAAAACAGGCAGTGTGTTTCCGAATGTCCATGTTCTGGAACAGGTGTCGTCCGATATTGAACTTGGCGACTATGCACATTACATGCTGAAAGAGATATTCGAACAGCCGCAGACCGTTGAGAATGCCATGCGCGGTCGCCTGGACTCTGATGAGGCAACGTCCGTGATGGGTGGCTTGAATCTGACTGCGAAGGATCTGCGTCGCATCGATCGGATTGTGCTCACCGCCTGCGGCACGAGTTGGCATGCGGGGTTGGTAGGCGAATTTCTGCTTGAAGAATTTGCCCGTGTACCGACCGAAGTTGAATATGCCAGCGAACTGCGTTATCGGAATCCTCCGATGAGTGACCGCACGCTGGTCTTCGCGATCACGCAGAGCGGTGAGACAGCCGACACACTTGCCGCGCTGCGTGAATGCAAACGCAAAGGACACCCGACGCTGGCGATCTGCAACACGGTCGGCTCTACCATTGCCCGCGAGGCTGACGGCGGCATCTATCTGCACGCCGGACCCGAGATCGGTGTGGCTTCCACGAAAGCGTTCACGTCGCAGGTGACGGTGCTGACTCTGCTGGCGCTGCATCTGGGGCGGATGCGGCACATGTCGTATCCGGCAGGTCGCCGCATCATGGGCCAACTGCGTGATATGCCGGAAAAAATCAGCAGGGCGCTGCAGTGCCACGACCGAGTCCGTGAAGTGGCTGACAAGTACTTCCGTTTCAACAACTTCCTGTATCTCGGTCGGCTTTACAACTTTCCCGTCGCACTGGAAGGTGCGTTGAAGCTGAAGGAAATCAGCTACATCCATGCCGAAGGCTACCCGGCTGCCGAAATGAAACACGGCCCGATTGCGCTGGTCGATGAAAAGACTCCAAGTGTCTTCGTGATTCCCCGCGGCGGCATTTACCCCAAAGTCGTGAGCAACATGGAAGAGATCAAGGCTCGCAAAGGTCCGATCATCGCCATTGCCTGCGAAGGCGATACCGACATTGCTCGCGTCGCGGATGACGTGATCTACGTGCCGGACGTTGAAGAGTACCTGCAGCCACTTGTGTGTGCCATTCCATTGCAGTTGCTGGCATATCATGTGGCCCTGCTGCGTGGCTGCAACGTCGATCGTCCTCGTAATCTCGCAAAGAGCGTGACCGTAGAATAGTGGTGTCGCAGGCGACCTATTGCTCTGTCACTGCTGGGTGGCCGGCGTTGGAGGGCGCTAGCCCGAAACCCCGGGGCTTCCTTCGCTCCACTCAGTCCAGCCCCGGCCACCCGATCCATCAAAGCAAGAGTGAGAGAGTACTATCCCCGACTCAACAATTTTTCCAACACCGCTCGATTCGCTTCGGGAAACTGCAGGGACGCAAGCTCTTCAAAACTGATCCAGCGAAATGGACGATCAGGATCTGCATGGTCCGGCAGGCCAGGGCTGAGTCCGCAGCGCCAGAAATGCAGTTCGACATCGCCGTGGGGATAGGAGTGCTCGATTGTCGCCAGATGATCGCGCGGGATGATGATGAGTCCTGTCTCCTCCTGACATTCACGCACGGCGCATGAACGCGGCGTTTCATCGATTTCGCACTTTCCTCCCGGAAATTCTGCCAGACCCGGAAAAGGCACATGTGCCGCGCGTTGACCGACAAGAATTTTTCCCGCCGATTCAACAACCGCAATCCCGATTCGAACGGCCGCCGTCATGTGGTGTAAGCTCCGGTAAGTCAGCAGTTGTCGCGTGTCAGGGAAAGTGCAGGCTCAGCCGCCTCGGATACGACTGCATCCAGTAGCTCTTCGCCGTGCTGATTCAGGAATTGCCGAGCGTCACGCAAAACCGGCAAACAGTCGTCGTCCAGCGACGGAAGCGTCACACGTTTCATCACCTGATTCAGTCGCCCCAGCAGCCGCGTGTCATCCGCATAGTCGTACAGGAATTGAGAGACCTGAAATTGCTGAACAAATCCCGCCAGTCGATCCGTCGTTCGCGTGGCCACTGCGTTGACCGCTTCCTGGATCTGCAACGCTGAAACCTGTGACAATGCGGCATAGTAGTCGTCCAGCACCTCAGACATTTGCTGCGCGATAAAATCGTCGAGCAGAAGTTCGATCACGATGTGACCAAGCAATGCCGGCCGATGATCGAAACGATCAGGCATGATTCTGCGAAAACGCGATGACAGTTCCGCTTCGAGCATGACGAACCGTACTGACCGATGAAACAAATCGTCGTCGTGCAGATGCTGCAACATGCCTTCTGCGATCGTCCGTAGATCCACATCCAGCGAATCCAGCTGTTCATGAATCCTGCGACTACGCACGCGGACACGGCGATCCGCAACGCTCAACCAGTCCGGCACCGCCGTTCCGGCAACCATCAGCGGCGAATCGAGAAACCGAAATCCATGCGCAAGATAATTCATAGCGGGATTTGAATGGCTTTCCCCCATTTCTGGAAGCCCGATCTGTGCAATTTCACTATGATCTGAGATTCCAGATCTGAATTCTGACATTTCAACGGGCAGTCAGACGTGAACAACAGAAACATCTCCACTGACTCTCCGTGGCGACACCATGACTGGATCGCGCATACCCAAATCCTGCTCAATTCTTTCCGGCGTTTTGTCGGTCGAGAGCTGATCGCACGCACGGGCAGCGCCGAAGAAGAAGCACAGATCGTCTTCGAGGCTCCTTTCGTGTTGGTCTCGCACGGAACACAGGATGATCCGATCCTGAACTACGGCAACCGCACGGCATTGACGCTGTGGGAGATGGATATTCCAACATTGACCTCCACTCCGTCACGTCTGACCGCCGAACCCATGCACCGCAATGAACGGGCGCAACTGATGACTCGTGCCGCCCGCGACGGATTTGTCGACGACTATCGCGGCATCCGCATCAGCAGTTCCGGAAAACGATTTCTGATCGAAC
>JAYSPO010000279.1:0-4065 GCA_043722015.1 Candidatus Kuenenia sp.
ATGCGGACAACGGCGATATTCACATGGGTCTGCTGTTTGCAGGAACTCTGGCATCGGGCGGGATGCTTGGCTTTGGTCTGGCGGCGGGCACATTGGGCACCGCAGAGAAGTCGCGAACAAGCTGAGGTGTTGATTGCGATTTGCAATGCCATGAGACAGCAGCCGTTAAGCCTCTTTGGTACGCCGCTACCGTCGCGATATCCGTTTGATTTGCGAGGTACTCGGCCATACAACGATTAGCGCCATCAGTTTGATCACAGGCGAGGTCGCGTTAATCGCTGAGTTGCCCGCGGCCGAGATCCCCAAAAGACTGCATCCCAGCCCGCACAGGTGGGCGTGTCCTGAGTTAGATTTGCAGGAACGATCGACTGTTCGGTCTGACACATCGAAACCTCCGAAGTCGTCTGCGAACTCGCTCGCGTGAGGCCGACGGGGGCACCTTTTTGCACCATCGCAAACTGCTCCGGTCACATCGTACGGTGCGTCGAACGATGTGGCGGCATTTTCCCAAGTGTAATCAAATTGATGGCAAGCAACGTGCGTTTTCTGGCCACGCCCGCGAGTGCCGGAATCCAGTTGATTTGGCAAAACTGTCGACAGATATTTAACTGACGTATCTCTCTCAGGATGAACCGTCCTGAGTCAGATTCCTGAAACCTTTCATCCGGGATCGGTGACAACAACGACCTGGGAAACACAACTTCATTAGATGTGTGACGAAGTTCAATGCCTGTCGCCAAGCGCAGATCCGGGCAATTTGAGTACGGCAAAAGTCGAGAAGGCGGGATTCGAAATTTACTTCGAACACAGCAAAATTCAGCCTTTGAAAGTGGCCTGTTCAGGCGATCAGCATTAAGCTACGGGTTTATCGAAGCCGCAGGAATTTATTCAAGGACTATTGGCGGTGGTCCTGATCGCGCACCGTTTCCGTTACCAATGTTGAGGGTCAGACGATGACTGTTGTTGATCTCCGTTGGCAGGTATGCCGGTTTCGAAATGTGATCTCCGGATTCACTGCGGCGTTCTGCATCGCCCTTGCGTTCAGCAACTCTGCGGCGGCGTTTCAGGCCAGGCCGGATGTTCCTCCGGTGCTGGACGCCAAGAGTCAGCAGATTGAAGATCTGGTCACGTCTGCCATTGGGAAAATGGATCGCGGTGAATGGGATGCCGCCATGCTGGACTGCACTGCGGCTTTACAGGTCGATGAAAAGAGTGGTCGGGCGCTCGTGGCCCGCGGGATGGTTTACAATGGCAAGGGCGAGTACGACAACGCTATCAAGGATTTTGACGCGGTCACCGCACAAACCGGTCGCGAACCGACGATGCTCACCAACCGCGCTGATGCTTATGCCGCACGATCACATTCTCTGTTTCTGCAGGGAAAGTATCTGGACGCCATCGACAGCGCCTACTTTGCGACACTGGAGAAAAGTGACCACATCGGCGCTCATCTGAATCGAGCTGAAGCGTACGTCGCGCGTCGTCAGTATGACAAAGCAGTGAACAGCGCAAACCGGGCCATCAATGCTGACGAAAAATCCGCAGAAGCGTACAGTATGCGAGGCCTTGCGTATGGGGCCAAGGGCAACTTTGATCAGGCTCTGGCTGATGAGAACAAGGCCATTGAACTGGATGCAGATCTTGCTGTCGCCTATCAGCGTCGCGCAGCGGCCTGGGTGGCAAAGAAAGACGCAGTCAAAGCGGCTGCAGATTTTAACAAAGCCATCGCGCTTCAGCCAGGTCTGGTCGATGCGTTGTGTGATCGAGCCTACTTCTATGCTTTGCAACGGGATGCTGTCAAAGCCCTGGCGGATCTCGATCTGGCGATTCAGAAGGATCCAAAATTCCCGAAAGCCCACGTTCAAAAAGGCCTGGCTCTGCTCGATCAGGAACAGTTCGATCAAGCGATTGCCTGCTTTGATACCGCCATTCAGCTTCAGGACAATCACGCCGGTGCCCACTGTTATCGGGGATACGCTTTGCACAGCAAAGGATCGTATACAGGTGCGGTGGAAGAATTCACGAAAGCGATCACGCTTGATCCGGAACTTGTCGTCGCGTACTCAGGGCGAAATCAGTCGTACAAGAAACTAAAAATGCTGACTCAGGCCAGTGCGGATGCCGCTAAGGTCAAGGAACTTACGCCTGAACCGCCGCCAAAGAAAACGGCAGAGAAGAAGAAGGAAGACCCGCCGCAGCGTTTCGTCGTCAAATCAAAACCAGTCGATCCGGCAAAAAAATCTGATGTCATCCGTTCGGCTGCCGAGGTCGATCGCCTGGTAACAGCGAATTACGCCAAATACAGCGTCTCCGCGAATCCTAAATCTTCCGACGAACAGTTTGTGCGACGCATCTACCTGGACGTGACGGGCACAATTCCGACTCTGGCGCAGACACGGAAGTTTCTGGCAACATCGGACCCTGAAAAACGTTCCGCCCTGATCGATGAACTGCTCAGCGCCGACGGCTACGCCAGTCACTGGTTCAACTACTGGGCCGATGTGCTTCGCTATACCGACAGCCTGAACAACAATGTCCGCGGTGAACCTTATCGACAGTGGATCAAACAGTCACTGGCCGAAAGCAAACCATGGGACAAGTTCGTGAACGAACTGCTGACGGCGGAAGGACTTGTCTGGAAAAATCCGGCGACAGGCTACGTGCAGCGCGATTCCGGAATGCCACTGGACAACATGAACAACACGGTACGCATCTTTCTGGGGACCCGCATTGGTTGTGCGCAGTGTCACGATCATCCGTTTGATCGCTGGACTCAGAAAGAGTTCTACCAGATGGCTGCGTTCACGTTCGGCACGCTCACAAATACGAACGGCGGCGACACGCGGTACTGGGAAAAGAATCCGAACGATCGCCTGCAGGAAGAATACGACAGGATTGTACAGGAAGAAGAAGACCGCCGAAACAATTCGTACCGGTTTGATCGTCAGATCGGCATCAACATGATGATCGTCAACGATCAGGTTGACCGAAAGATCACGCTGCCTGCCGACTATGCTTACGACAACGGCAAAGCTGGCGAAGTTGTTCCTCCAAAAGCGTTGTTCGGACAGCCTGCGGAAATTCGCAAGGACGAAGCGCCGCGTAAGGCTTTCGCCCGCTGGGTTGCATCCAAAGATAATCCGCGATTTGCATTGACCATTGCCAATCGACTCTGGAAACAGACGTTTGGCATCGGCCAGATTGAACCGGTCGATGACATGATGGACAGCACGGTGGCCGAAAATCCGGAACTGATGACGTTCCTTGAATCCGAAATGAAGCGACTGAATTTCGACATGAAGGAATATCTGCGAATTCTTTACAACACTCAGGCGTATCAGCGTCAGGCATGTTTCGAAGAAATCAATCCAGGCGAACCGTATCACTTTGCCGGCCCGGTCCTGCGACGCATGACAGCTGAACAGGCCTGGGACTCCATCCTGACACTGGCCGTGCCGGATGAATATCGCGAGCTGCCTGCTGAAGTGCGCACCACGGCGATCGATCTGGATCTGACAAAAGTCACGGCAGAGGACCTGATGGCTGCAGAATTGAAAGCGCAGTCAGTGGACGGCGAACAGGGCAAACGTCAGGCACCGTACGTCTACAAGGGAGTCCTGTTGGCACGTGCATCCGAATTACCGTCGCCGGTTCCAGCCAGTCACTTTCTGCGGATGTTCGGCCAGTCTGATCGCGAACTGATTTCGGCGTCATCGACGACCGGTTCGGTGCCTCAGGTTCTGTTCATGCTCAACGGCCCGATTTCCCACATGCTGCTGGAGAGCAACTCCACGATCTATAACAACGTCATGCGCCGCAAAACGGTAGACGATGGTGTTGAAGCCGCCTTCCTGACAATTTTGAGTCGAAAACCGGATATGGAAGAAAAGAAACTGGCGGCAAACGAAATCACCCAGGCAGGCCCGGCCGGTTATGGTAACGTCATCTGGTCGTTACTCAATACGCGGGAATTCCTGTTCATTCAGTAATCACTCTTAACAAAACAGGTTGCTGGATTCGCAAGAATTCAGCACTTGGGCTGAATTCTTGCGAATCCAGCTACGA
>JAYSPO010000280.1:0-11795 GCA_043722015.1 Candidatus Kuenenia sp.
CACTCGCAGGACCACCGGAGCAAATCGCCGGACGCTCGGAAGACTATACATTGACCGTCAGCAACGGCGGCAACGTGCAGTCGACCAATGTGCGTGCAAAATACATTATTCCTGGTGGCTTCACCTTCGTGTCGGCTGATCGTGGTGGTAAGTTTATTGAGGCTGACAACGCGGTCGAATGGTTCGTGGGTACATTGCAGCCGAATGATTCCAGTAACTTCATTTTGGCAATGAAGGCCAACGAAACCGGCGAAGTGGCTCATAAAGCCGGAGTGATTTCAGAACATGGCCAGGTGACGACCTGCGAGTTGACGTCAAATGTGATTGGCACAGCCACACTGGACATGAAGATCGTCGCCGACCATCGTGAACTTCGCGTCGGTGAGGAAATCAGTTGGGAAGTACAGGTTCGGAACACGGGAACTCGTGAGGCAACCAACGTTGGCGTGTCGTGCGAATTGCCTGCCGGCTTTGAGTTTATCGACGCAGAGGGGCCGACGAAACACATCGCGGAACACGGCGTGCTGATCTTCCGGTCAATCCCAACCATCGATGCCGCGACTGATGTCAAATTCGTGATCCACGGTCGCTGTACTCGCGAAGGCAACCAGCGGCTGCGTTTGCGAGTGGCCAGCGATTCGGTGACTGAGGCGCTGATCGGCGAAGAATCCGCATCAGTGTCGCGATAAGAATGGTTCGTGACAAGAGGCTCCGGACTGGTCCTGACGGGGTTGTTTTTGTACTACACTCCGCGCGGCCAGAAATGAGTCCGGCGAGCGGAGTGGCGTGAGCCCTCCGGTACCTCGCTTTTGTACCGGCAAGCTGACGCCTGCCGCTCGCAAATTCTTTCAATCATGACCGCCTGGAGACTAACGACGCTTCTTCTTCCGATCCTTTGCCCCGGCTTTTGCAGCATCTGAACGAGGAACGCGGAGATCCTTCTGGATGACTTTGTCGAGTCGCTTGCTGAACTTCATGAAGTTCGTGATTTCAGCAGGCAAGGGCGAACTGAATCGCATGGGTTCACCGGTCATCGGATGAGTGAACCCCAGCGTCGAAGCGTGCAGCGCAAAACGCTTGTGAGCCCACGGGATCTCTTTCCAGAGATCTGATCGATAGCGATTGTCCCCCAGCACCGGATGCTGCGCTTCTGCCAGATGCACGCGGATCTGATTGCGTCGTCCGGTCTCGAGTTGTAAGGCCACATGCGTCGTATCGGGCAGTCGTTCGACGACCTGGTAATGAGTCACTGCGAGCTGGCCGTCTTCTTCGTCATCTGTAGAATATCGCGTCAGATTTTTTCCGGTCGCGAGGAAGCTACGAAATTCACCGCTGTCCTGAGCTACAATTCCGGCAACCAACGCATCATACTGACGTTCGGGCTTGCGCTGCCTGAACTGATTCTGCATCAACCTGGCATCTTCCTTTGTCTTGCCGAACATCAGCAGGCCGGATACGCCACGATCCAGGCGATGCACGACAAACGCACCGCGGCCTCTGCCTTCATGTTTCACATGCTCGTTGACGCGATACAACAGAGTGTGCGGTTCGCGTCCATCGGTCGGGACGGTAAGCAGGTCCGCCGATTTCTCGACAACCACAACATGCCGGTCTTCAAACACGATTGAGAAACCACGATGCTGTTGTTGCTGCGGGCGTCGTCTGGGTGAGTAGCGACGATTCTCTTCAAAACGCACGTGGACCTGATCGCTAACATTCAATGTGCAACCGGGATTCGTTTCGATCTGTCCGTTCAGCGAAACACAATCGTGATCGAACAAGCCGGTGACGTACGAACGGGATCCGCCGACAAGTTCCTGCACGCAGCGATCGATTCGTCCGTTAATGAACGCCGACGATAATTCGATCACAAGGTCACGACTCAAAAATGGCACAGGGGGACTCGAAATCAGTAGTTCGGAAGTAAACCGCGAAGGATATCCCGCAGCACAAACAATCGCGAGCATCGTGCGCAGGAATCCTGCCGACAGTGAAAACAGCCGGGATTGCCACAACGATCTGGATCCGGCAAAAAATGCCGACGTCGAACCATCAGGAACACATCAAAAGCGACATTACGGTGTTTTCTTTGAAATGCCGCAAAGTTTTGTACAGAATCCTCCAGAACACATGTTGACACTAAAGGCCGACCGGCGATATCACTCCGTCTCTCAACCCGGATTCGATTCCTGAATCCAAAATCTCCCTTCTGTTCTCCTCCCTTCTCTCCCCCTTCCGGAATCTCATCCGGAAGTCAGAGCTGTTCGCGTTCATTGAATTGTTCGCCTTTTGAATCTCATCAAAAGCCGATCAGCTCAATTTCACGAACTGTTCGTCCCTCCACTCGTCTCCCCTCTGACTCTCCACTCAGCTCCCCAGATTGAGGAAATCATGAACGAGTTCCCAAACGGCGCTCATCATGAGCCGCAGATCCTGCGGTTCCCCCAGCCCACACAGGCCGCGCCTTCCGAAACCAAATCCAATCCACCGGAAACGGAATCGACCACACGCACTGTGCTGGTCTTTTCACCACGTCCCGGTGCACGCCAGTTGCTTGCAGACGATGTCCGCAAGCGTGGTATGCAGGTCTGCGAAACAGACAGCCCGGATGCGATGTTGTTTCACCTAAGTCGACAGGAATTCTGTTGCTGCATCATTGATGATGCTGACACAGTCTCTCGGATTCAGGAGGTCAACGCTGCTATTCGAAATCATTCGAAAGCCGCTCAGGTCATCTGCATCGTCGGCGAAGACTCCCGCTGGGGTCGTGAAACTGTGCCGACTTTCGAATGCGAAGTCCTTGAACGTCCTTATTCAGCGTCACGTTTCGGAGCTGCGTTACTCAACGCTCTGCGACGCGGCGAACTGATCCGCGAAAACGAAAAACTGCGACGTCAGTTGCTCAACCGCAATCTGATGGATCTGGTTGGCAGCACGCCAGCCATGCAGTCTCTGCGAGAATCCATTCGCATCGCAGCCGACGATGATCGTACGGTCCTCGTTCGCGGCGAGCCAGGCAGCGGAACAACGCTGATTGCCGAAGGTCTGCATCGCTGCAGCCGTCGGTCAACGAAGCCGTTCCTGCGAATTGACTGCAGTCTGCATTCCGTCGAAACGCTGGAACATCAGCTCTTCGGTGACAATGCTCCGGATGGTTTCCCCGGCTATCTCAAGATGGCAGACGGAGGATCGATCCTGCTGGACAATGTCGATACGGTGGCTCTGCCATTTCAGAAACGACTGGCTCAACTGCTGGAACAGCGAGCGACCGCCGTATTGCATGGTGGCCAGGAAGGTCCGAACATTCGGTTCATCGCGGCCACGCACGGTGACCTGAATCGCCTGGCCATGGAAGGCCGATTCCGGGACGACCTGCTGCA
Organism: Candidatus Kuenenia sp.; assembly: GCA_043722015.1. Taxonomy (GTDB): domain Bacteria; phylum Planctomycetota; class Planctomycetia; order Planctomycetales; family Planctomycetaceae; genus SXXK01. The sequence goes on from JAYSPO010000280.1 coordinate 3,381, forward strand.
GCACCTCAGCGGCATCACCCTGCAATCGCCACCTCTGCGAGTCCGCGGCAATGACATCCCACTGCTGGTGGAACACTTCATCAGCCAGATCTCACTGAAGGAAGGTCGGCCCCCGCGACAGATCAATGCAGAAGCCGTGCACGTGCTGGAGAGCCATCCGTGGCCTGGCAATGTGCGTGAACTTCAGAATGTCATTGAACGCTGTTGCACGGTGGATGTGACGGAAATGATCGGCCCCGAAGATCTGCGACCCTGGCTGCAGAACGACGCGATCAATGACGGTGCAGAATGCGTCGGCATGACCCTGGCCGAAATGGAACGCAAACTGATCGAATCCACATTCGCCCGTTGCAACGGCAACCGCGAAAAGACCGCACAGATCCTGCAGATTGGTCTGCGAACCCTGTCCGGGAAACTCAGAGAATACGGCTACCCTCCACGTGGCGGCCCCGGTTCAAACATCAAACGAATGATCGCCGGAACCATCGGCGAACAACGCAAAGCAGCTTGATCGACACAACGAACAGTACCTCTCCCCCCTCCCGAAAAGAGCGAGCTTTCCCCCGGAAGTTCGCTCTTTTCCTGCGCCCATCGGTAAGTTCTCAAAATTCGCACCAAGTATCGGTTCACCTGATATGAGCGCGCCGCCGCAGGGTTTCATTTCACTGCTCAGCAAGCATTGAGAGTTGAATATTCCTGAGAAGATTTTGGCCAACGCATCATTTTGCCACCGACTCAATGTAGACCGACTTCGCCGAAGTCGGCACAGCAGATTTCAGCGCAATCTGCTTACCTGTTTCAGTTGCGGGCGAAGCCCGCGCCAAGATTCATTCGTTTGTCACTCATTCGTTTGTCACTCATTCGTTTGTGCAACTTCTCGTTGCGTTGCCATCTGCCGACGTGTTTCACAACCGAATGGGGACAAACGAATAGGGTCATGACTCGCCGTAAATCCGTCGCCTAATAAGACCTCGGGCGCACGTTGCCCTGCACGCGAACGGGCAAGCCCATGATTCGCAGGAATCCTTCCGCGTCCGTCTGATCATACGAACCGCCGCTTTCCATGCTGGCGATGTCGGCTTTGTACAGACTGTTCGGCGACGTGCGACTGCTGACCCGGACGTTACCTTTGTACAAAGTCAGCTGGATGGTGCCTGTGACAGGTTTCTGTGTCTCGCGAATGAATGCCATCAAAGCGTCCATTTTCGCACAGTACCAAAAGCCGTAGTAAACCATTTCCGCCACCTGGGGACTCAGTGAGTCTCGCAGGTGCGTCAGGTCACGGTCGAGCGTCAGCTGCTCCAGCCCCTGATGAGCCGCATACAGCAGCGTCATGCCAGGCGCTTCGTAAACACCGCGACTTTTCATGCCGACAAAGCGATTCTCCACAATGTCAATGCGGCCGCATCCGTTGCCTCCACCAATCCTGTTCAGTTCCTCAACCAGCGCCGCTGCGCTCAGCTTCCGGCCGTTGACTGAAATGGGCACGCCGGATTCAAATGAGACCGTAACGCTTTCTTCCTTGTCCGGAGCTTCCTGCGGCGACACGGTCATGCCGAAGTCGATCACGCTCTGGCCATCCACCGTCGGATCTTCCAGGTCGCCCGCTTCGTAACTGATGTGCAGACAGTTTTCGTCGCTGGAATATGGCTTCCGCGCAGTCGCCTTCACAGGGATATTCTTTTTCTCGCAGTAAGCCAGCATCTCTGTACGGCCCGGAAACAGGTCACGGAACTTCTTGATTCGCCACGGAGCGATGATGTGAATCCCCGGTTCCAGCGCTTCAGCGGCCAGTTGGAATCGACATTGATCGTTCCCCTTACCGGTGGCCCCGTGAACAAACGCCTCCGCGCCGACCTCGCGACCGCGTTGCAGGCAGGCTTTGGCGATCAACGGACGCGCAATGCTGGTGCCGAGCAGATAGATGTTTTCGTACCGCGCCTGCCACTGGAGCACAGGGAATGCAAAGTCACTGCACAGTTCTTCGCGAACATCGACCAGCTCTGCCGACTTCGCGCCGATATCGCGCGCCTTCTGCATGATCGCCGCCCGGTCTTCACAGGGCTGGCCAAGGTCCACGTACAGACAATGAACGTCGTAACCTTCGTCCTGCAACCATCCCACCAGAACCGACGTATCCAGTCCGCCGCTGTACGCCAGCACCACCGATTTTCTCACGTGAATCATCTCCAGAATTCAAATTGTCCGCGCAAAACACCTGTTCGGTGGAAATGGTAACGCGGTCTCGCCCGGTCGCCACCGAACCGGGAAAATTTCTGACGAATCGTTAGGATGCGGCACAACGTAGCCGTCTCGCTCCGCCGAGACGAGCATTCAGCGACGACCGTGGCCAGCCAAAGCTTGTTCCATCTCGGGAAACTGTTCGAAATCTGCCCGTGATTGGTTCGCGACGTGTACTCGACCGGGCTCATCACGCGGAGCGTGATGGCGACATTGGAGAACGGCATGGCGTCAGCCAGCCGCAATTCTGGACGTTTCGAAAAGTCTTCCCCTGACAGGAAAACCTGATAAACTTATGCCATGAGCCAAGCCACACTCAACACTCAGACAACAATTCTCTCGCGTGCTTTGTCGGCCGTCGCCGAGCCAATGGGTGAGGAGTTAGCGCGTTATTTGCTATCCATCAGACTGGACCCGGCTGATGAACAGCGGGCCAACCAGCTTGCCGAAATAGCGCGAGAAGGGTTGCTCTCAACTGAAGAACAGGTGGAAATCGACGAGTATCGTCGAGTTGGCCGAGTGATGGAAATCCTCCGACTGCGAGCCCGCAAATCGCTGGGTCATACAGGATGAAGCAATCGCTTGTGGATCTGATCTGGAACCGTGCTCAGCATCGGTGTGAATACTGCCTGTTTCCAGCAGCACATGCATGGCTCCCATTTCAGCTTGACCACATTGTTGCTGAGAAACACGGTGGACAAACCGTTGCCGAGAATTTGGCGCTGAGTTGTTTCTATTGCAACAGCTTCAAAGGGCCGAACATCGCCGGAATCGATCCGGATGGAGAGCCAGATGTTGCAATCCAGTTGTTTCATCCACGCAAGAATATCTGGAGCGAACACTTCCACTGGAAAGTGGCCACCCTGATCGGAAACACGCCAACAGGTCGCGCAACAATTTCTGTCCTCCGCATGAATGACCCTGCGGCGATCGAATTTCGCGAACTGCTGATTGATGTTGGGCATTCGCATTGATTGCACTTTGCCGCTGCCGAGAACCCGTAACGGAACTAAACGTTTCCGTCAACGAAGTTCGCAACGTTCTGGCTCACCCAGCGGAATCGCTGACCAACGGCGAACTGATCGGCAAAGATGGTATGCATCTGACCCAGAATGCTCAGGAACTCCTCAGAGCAACCGTGTCAGAAGTGGTGCTCAACCAGTTCTCCACACTGAACCAGAATCGTTGATTCTGTTATTCCATTTGCCAAATGGCCCGTTTGAAGATTTACCCATATGCACCTTGAACAATTCAGCGATACACCCTCTAGAGAATAAACCACACATGAGTGCCGAGTGTTTTGGACTGGCAAAAGTGACGGACAAGATGAGGGATTCCACGGGTCAGAAGTCGAATGCGTCGATATTATCTGAAACGGATCGTGACAAGTCTTGAACGTTCCTATTGAGGGTTTGGCGGGTATGGCATATTTGGCGTTTGCTCGCAGCGTTCCTATCGCGCTATCCATCCGATGCATGTTACGAATGCAACAATCATCGACCCAAACGCTGCAAAAAGCAACGCGCAACCGCCAGTTGAATTGCTTGCCGGTTGCTCGTGGGCGTGCATCAATCGGTTTAGACAGGCAACGCATGTGAAATCCGAGGCTTCGAGGAAGGCCTGGGCAACTGTTGGAGGCATTTGGCCCGAATGCTGTTTGCATTTGGTGCACCGAATGGTACAGAACGGTGCTTCCGTGATCCGAAAGTTGCAGTCGGTACAGTTCACACTCGGCAGTTCGCCGTCGCGCCAAGCGAGATAAAGAACTTCATCCACACAGATCGAATTTCCACAATGCGGACAATCCATCGGCAACCCGATCCCTGGCCGACGGGGATCTTGGTAAAAGATTCGCTGTGATTGACTCAACTGCACAAACTCGTCGCCCTCTGAAGGCAGAGCAATCGCCATGCCATTTTTTCTAAGCAGCGGCAGTCGCCCTCTCATTTCGCGGTGGACAACTTCGAAACTTTCCAGGGCCTTTTTGGCAGTCCAATAGGCAAATTGTGGTTCGCCCCCGGGTTCTACTGCAATCTGGGTAAGCGAACGGCCTTCGCTCTTGATGAATGAATAAAACCACGCAATGCTAACTTTCCACACGACTACGGCATCAGTATCCAGTCTGGCCAACCGCTGCTGGCGGTCCAGAAATGCAGAAATCAACTCGTCGGAGCAAAGAAAGAACCAAAACTGAATCCGTTCACCTCGGCCATGGTCAGGATCAATGCAGTTAATTTCCAGCAGTCCGATATCGCCAAATTTGTTGGGCATTGTATCGTAACTAAGGACAAACACTCCGTTTTGAAGGATTGCGTGCCCCCATTCTGGCCGAATTGGTTTCAATTCCTGGTGTTTCATTTGCACTTCAGTACCTCAATCCTTGCCCAACATCTTACATTTTCGCCAATGCGTCTGCGCACTCATTTCAAAACCGTAACGAGCCAGTTTTCCCGGTTCACGGGGCTGACATGCATACGAAATTACCCGCCGCCGATTCATCTTCTTGTTCGTTGCCTGTTGGTAGCGCTGAGAGCGACTCATCGGGTGGGAATTGGTGGAAACTCCGACAACTGCTGGTCGGGACGTGTGCCCAATGGACGGTTCATACGAAATGATGGAAGGAGGATTTAAGTGCGCAAATTTCGACATAGAAGATTAGTGGTCGCTGCTCATGACCGGGAATCAATCGGTCTGCACGAAGAGCTAGCGGTTCGCGTCAGTCAGCCCCGAGTATGTCAGCCGTCCGCTGCCAGTCGTCCCAAGCGTCAACAAGTTTCGCAAGCTGCGTCGCGGAGTCTGATGGGATTGGATGCTTTCGGGCAGGTGCCCACGTGCCATACACCCAACTATAAACATCGTCACTCGCCGCGATGCGGCGGTATTTGATGCTTAGCTTCACAAGATCTGAATAGTAAGGGTCTTGTCTCCAGTACGGCTCAGCCCCGTAACGAGACTTATCCGGGAAGTGGAAATCCAGAAGTTTTTTCAATTCAGAAAAGCAGTCAGTTTTTGTCATAAGAGTCTTTCTGTCGCAACGAAGTTTGAATTGCACGCACGACGGATATTACAGTACTGACCCGCGTATCGGGCGTAAAGCTGGGCGACATTGTTTGGCGTCGGGAAAGATGGTTCTATTTCGAAATACTTTGAAGATTTGCAGTCGGTCGATTCGCAACGTTTAATGGACCCGCTCTACGTTCTTGTCACATCATCAATACACTCAATCGCCACATCACACAGCCGACCGACGAGCTCGACGGGCATCGCCGGAGCGGGCATCAACACGACGACGTCGCCCAACGGTCGCAGGATGACGCCGCGTTTGCGGGCGGCGAGCGTGACCTGGTGTCCGAGTCGCAGTTTGGCGTCATACGGAATCAGGCCGTCGCGATCTCGCACCAGTTCGATCCCAATCATCAGGCCCTTCTGACGAACTTCGCCGACATGCGGATGATCTCGCAGAACCGCGAGACGCTCGGCGATGCGCACGGATGTGACCTGAACGTTCTCCAGTACGCGGTTGTCTTCAAACAACTGCAGCGATGCCAGCCCTGCCGCACAGCCCAGTGCGTTCCCGGTATACGTATGCCCGTGAAAGAACGTGCGACCTTCGGAAGGCTGACCAAGAAAGGCCGCATAGATTCGTTCCGTCGTCAGCGTCGCGGCGATCGGCAGGTAACCCCCGGAAATGCCCTTCGCCAGACACAGAAAATCTGGACTCACACTTTCCTGCTCACAGGCAAACAGAGTCCCCGTGCGTCCGAATCCGACGGCCACTTCATCCGCAATCAGCGGGATTTCAAAGTCGGTACACAACTGTCGCACATACCGCAGATAGCCAGGCGGATGCACCAGAATCCCTGCCGCCCCCTGGACGATCGGCTCCATCACGACTCCGGCGATCCGGGATTGATTTTCGCGCATCAATCGCCCGACTTCTGCAAAACAAAACGCGAGCCATGATTCTTTGGTGTGCCCCGTCGGAACCCGCGTTGCAACGGGTGAAGGCGCCGTCAGCGTCGCAAACAGCAGGTGCCTGTAACAGCGATGAAACAAATCAATCCCACCGACGCTGACAGTCCCCAGCGTATCGCCGTGATAGGCGTTTCCAATGCACAGAAATGTGTCACGATCCTCCGGGCCTTCAGGTTTCTGACGATGATACTGGTACGCCATTTTCAAGGCGACTTCCACCGATGTCGCGCCACTGTCCGAAAAGAAGACTTTCGTCAGCCCCGCCGGAGCCCTTTCCACCAGCGCCCGAGCCAGACGAATCGACGGCTCACTCGCAAGTCCCAGCAGGGTGCTGTGCGCCACCTTCTGCAGTTGTGCGGATACCGCACGATCAATCGCCGGAACCGCATGGCCATGTACGTTACACCACAAGGACGAAATGCCGTCCAGATAGTGCTGACCATCGACATCAATCAGCTCGAATCCCTCGCCCCTCACAATAATCGGAGCATGCTCATCGATCCACGACGACATCGGCGTAAACGGATGCCAGACATGTTCGTTGTCCCACTGGCGAAGAGTCGCGGGCGGCACTTGAAAAAATTCCGGGGCGGTCATCGTGCATTGACTCTCTGAGTCGAGTTGATCTCATCACCTGACTCTCCGAGTCGATCTGCGTGTCATCCTTGCTGGACCGGAAACGATAGCAACTTGGGTCGCACTTGTCGTCCTCGGTCAATCCAGAGTTGATATGATATCATTTTGCCGGGGGCGAGGATTTAGGGGTTGATTTTGCATGATCAGGAGTTGCACACGTGCTGATAACATCAGTGTGGTATGTGAAGCTCCATTGTTTGGAAGCCAGTTTCTCTTTCAGTGATTCGAATGACCTGGTCCGCCGTGATGTCGGAAAAAGTCTGGACCGTTCGGGCTGAGTTTGGCCATTCCACCTGGAGTTCATCCACCTTAACGGCTGCTCCGATACCGATGTGCTGTCGCAACGGATTCGCGCCGAAAGTGCCGCCGCTGTTAACGCAGCGATAAACAAATCGCTCGTTACCACCCTCGGTGATCCTGAGTCGAAGGCGAGCCCCGATCGCAGATCTGTTGGCAGTGACTCCGGTAAGTTGAATGCTGATCCAATGATTCCCGGAGACCGGGTTTCTGAAAAAAGCGTTCCGAAAAACATCGCCTGCAAACGCTCCTCCAAGCTCGACGGCAAGATCCTGGTCTCCATCGCCGTCGAAGTCCGCGAATCCGCCCCACCATGTCCCTTCTGAAGGTGTCCGAGCCCGGTGAGAGCGGTGACGTCTGAAAACCCAGCGCCACGCTGATTATAGAACATCAGATTCGGCATTAGCGCCTGATACGGGATATCGCCCGTGGCGAGATAAAAATCCAGAAAGCCATCGTTGTCCACGTCACCGAAATTCACGCCCATGGGCTGTGCAACCCGATGCAAACCCGCTGCAGTTGTGATGTTCTGAAACCCGCCATGTCCATCGCCACGGTAAAGGCACATTCGTTCGACCGGTGAATCTTCTCCCAGATAGTCCGCAGCAATATCATCAGCCGAAGCGGCATAACTTGTCACGAACAAATCCAACGCCCCGTCGTTATCGAAATCCCAGAACCAGGTCGCAAAACTTCGTTCCGGTTTTTCCACGCCCAGCGCTGCGGCGACTTCCGCGAAGGTGCTATTGCCGTTGTTTCGATACAGCAGATTTGGGCCGTCGAGACACGACACATACAAATCCGGATTGCCGTCATGATCATAATCGCCCCAAATAACGCCCTTTACGAACCTGTTCAACTGAATTCCGGCAGCCCCGGCGACATCGGTAAATCCGTCTGCGCCATCATTGCGAAACAACTGCGTCGGTGCCTTTTCGTTGCCCACACACAGATCCAGATCCCCGTCAAGATCGTAGTCCGCCCAGGATCCTGTCTGAGTGGGAGTATTTGGCGAACCGATGTGATCAGCCGCCAGCCCTAACGTAAAACTGACATCTCGAAACCCGTCCGGACCACGGTTTTCGAGGAGCGAGTTAGGAAAGTACCCTTTGTCCTGCAGCCAGGCCCCGCGCAGCACCAGCACATCGACCAAACCATCGTTGCTGTAGTCCGCCTGAATGATGTTCAAGCCACCAGTGATCCCTGTCAGCCCGGCGGAATTCGTCACATCAAAGAACTTTCCGCCGCCGAGATTCCTGAAGAGCC
>JAYSPO010000281.1:0-8417 GCA_043722015.1 Candidatus Kuenenia sp.
TGAAAAGTTGTCTCTCAACCTCTATATGCAGTTCAATCCGACTGATGAGATTTCCGGGGCACTCGATAGTCTGCTGCATTTCGTCCGGCACTATCATTCACGATCGTTCATGCTGCATCGACTGAAAGAACAAGGTTCCGTTTCGAGCCCTGAACAGCAACTGTGGAGTCGAGGGGACAACGCATGGTCTGTCCTCCGAAATCTCCATGATCGAAAGCATCGTGATGCAAGGTTTGATACGATCATGCATTTCATGGAAGAAGCATTTCCGACCTTCGACGGTATTGTACTTGAGCAGACTGGACCCAGTTCGGTCTATGCGCAGTTCCTTGAAAAGGAGCGATCGAAACCGATTCTGGCATCGGGTGTTTCCGACGGTCACCTTCAGTTGCTCCTGCTTCTTACTTCTTTGTTTTCTGAAGGCAGGGAACGGGCAGCTGTAATTCTGCTGGACGAACCAGAGATCTCCCTGCATCCTTGGGCTTTAGCCGTTTTGGCGAAAGCGATCCTTGAGGCTGGTGAAAACTGGAATAAACAGATACTGGCAGTGACGCATTCTCCCGTGTTGATCAGTCAATTTGCTCCTGAGCAGGTCATTGCAGCTGAACTGTTGGACGGTCGCACCCAATTGAATCGTGTCTCTGAGATTCCGGGAATCGAAGACCTTCTGCATGACTACGCTGCCGGCTCCTTGTATATGGCTCAGATAATCGGTGCTCAGACTGCCAACGCAGGAGCCGAATAAACAATGAATTCGGACCATGAAAGTCAGGATTGGAAATTCACTACGTTTGGCTTATTCGTGACAGGTCAGGGAGAGAAAGAGTTTCTGCCAGTTCTCTTTCGGTCGCTGACTGAAAGTGGAAACTGCACTTTCAAAGTGTTGCGGCGAATTCCGCAACTTTCCCCGATTACTTCGAAGAAGCGAATCCTGCGGATGGTTGGCACAGGGAAGTCCATTCCTAACAGCGATGAAGAAAAAATCGGTCTACCTGCACGCAGATTTCTGGAGAAAGAAGACGACCGATTCTTGATACTGATCGACGACCTTGAACATGATCGTCGCGACAACCATGAAGCCATTTTCGATCGCTATTCGAAGATCTTTGATACATTTCTAACAGCAGATGCTCGTCCGCGATCATCTGTTCACTTTTTCGTCAACATGCTTGAAGCCTACTATTTTGCAGACACAACAGCAGTGAATACGGTGCTTGAGACGGAATTGCAGGATTCTGAAGGGGACGTAGAGGCGATTCGACATCCAAAGAACGATTTGAAGAAACTTCAAGGCGTTTCATTCGATGAAAAAGCTCACGGCTCCGAGATCGTGAAGCTGCTCAACCTTGAGCGTATCTTGAGCAACGCCACTACATGTCGATCTCTGCGGTCATTGATCAAGTGGTGCGTTGCGGCCATGTCTGAACCCTACTCCAATAGGTTCATGCTCTTGAGCGGACAATGTTGTACCGTAACAGAACCTCAGATTGCCTTGATCGAAAAGCATGTTAATTCAGGCAATCCCTGAACTTGACTGACGTCGCGATGCCGTTTCAAGGGACAATATTTTTTGCCGGATTGGCAGAGGTCGATTCACGGGGCTCGGTTGAAGCGGCGGGCTCAGGCGTCATACTTGAGTATTCGCGGCAGGTCGTGTTTGGCCCTGTCGGCATGTATGAACTCATGGTACTCTCAAAAAAGGCTTCCCGTGGCAACTGGTCAGAAATTGTCTCATGTGGTGTTCTTCAAACTTAAGGATTCTTCGTCGGCCAATGTGCAGGCACTTGTGGATGCCTGTCATAAGTATCTGAAGAATCATGCAGGTGTGGATTTCTTTGCGGCTGGCACCCTGGCGAAGGAATACGCTCGGCCGGTCAACGACCATGCCTTCGACGTCTGCCTGAATATCGTGTTTGATTCCCGTGCCGCGCATGATGCCTACCAAACGATTGAAGATCATTTGAAGTTTATTGCGGAACACAAAGAATCGTGGGACAAGGTCCGCGTCTTTGATGCCGATGTGACATGAGTCGGTAACGCTCACGCCCCAGAACGAAACCTGCGCAAGCAACCACAGATAAACACAAATCTACACAGATAGAAATCAACAGCCAATCTGTGTTCATCCGTGTCCATCTGTGGTTTAAACTGTCATTCTCGAAATGTCGTGAACGGTTACATGACTCGCAATGCCGCCCAGCAACAGACCACTTCGCAGCGCAATGGTACGCTGTCTCAGCACGTCACGAAATCTGACTGGTTTGTCGCCATTGCGATCGGCTGCGCATTGTCGCTGGGAATCTGGCACGAATTACTGACGGGCGGCGGAATCGTGGGCGGAGATACGTATCCGTATTTCTTTCCTCAGAAGCAAGTGATGGCGGACGGATTCGCCCACGGCGAGTTGCCGCTGTGGCACGATCGGACTGGTCTGGGCTATCCACTGCATGCGGAAAGCCAGGCGGGGATTTTCTATCCGACAAATCAACTGCTGTATCGATGGTTCGCCGTCAACACGGCCTACAACGTGAGCATCCTGCTGCACTACGCTCTGGCGTTTGTGTTCGCATGGCGTTTCTGTCGCAGTCAGGCGTTGAGCCATGTGTCGGCATTATTAGCCGCCATGGTGTTTGTCTACGGATGGTTTCCAGCGCGGTTGTCGCTGGAATGGAGCATCATCGGTGGTGTCTGGTTTCCGAGTTGTCTGTGGCTGACGGAACGACTCATCAGTCGTCCGGGTCGATCCGCCGGATGTCTTCTGGCACTCGCGTTTGCGACACATTTGCTGGCAGGCCATTTTGCGCTGGCGTTCATCACACAGCTCTGTTGCCTCGGCTATGCGCTGCTGACGGGTAGCCGAATTCGTGAGAATTCGGAGCGTGCAGGAACTCTCACGAGTTCCGCTACGGGGCCGCAAACTCCCGTCGGTCGAATCAAATCCGGTCTGCTAATAACGGGTGCCATCGCTGTCGGAGTCCTGCTTGCCAGTGTCCAGTTAATACCGACCATGGAGCTGCGACAGTTGAGTCAAAGGGATGGCAGCAACGCGGTATTTAACCCGGCGTACGGCCACATGCCTCCGGTGTATCTGAGCCAGCTGGTCGCAAGTTGGTGTTACTGGCATTCGCCGGAAATTGTGCAGTCACGTCAGATGCTGCAGTTTCCGTTTCTGATGTCACCCGCCGATACCAATCAGGTTGAAGCCCATCTTTATGTAGGGCTGATTCCGTTCGGTCTTGTGCTGTGCCTTGCACAGGATTCTGTTCGCCAGCGCTTGCGGGCGACACACTGGAAAATCTGGCTGCTGCTGTCCGGCATGGCGATCATCTATGCGTTTGGCTGGCTGGTGCCCGTGACGAAGCATGTGCCGGGATTCGGTTTTTTCATGGGGCCAGGTCGCTACACGATGATTTCGGCGCTGGGACTGGCGATCATTTCCGGACTGGTGCTCGACGCTTTGCTTCGCCGCCGATCCCGCGTGATGCAATTCGTGATCACGGCCATCGTCGCGGCGATTACGCTGTGTGACATTCTTGCCTCCGGCGACGCGCCAGTGTGCGATGCTCAGATTGTTCCAGTGCCGCCGATCGCCGGGCTGCAGGAGAGCTGGATCGCCGCCGAACTTACCAGGGAACCTGCCGCACGTTTGCTGGCACCGGGGCCGAATGTCGGTAATCTCTTTGGCGTGAGTTGTGTGCCGCAGTATCTGGGACTTGGTCCTGCGGAGTACTTTCATCCCGATGCTTTGTTCGACAGCATGCCGGTCGATGCTGACGCCGTGTTTCCGTCTGACGCTGATGTCCAAAGATTGCGAGATCGCGGTGTGACACATCTTCTGACTCAGGAGGCTGTGTCGAATCCATCACCGGAACTGGAACTGATCCGCGCGGCCCCGGACAGTTTCCTCAATCGCGTCTGGGCGCGAGGGAATTCCGCCTGCTACCTGTACGGCCTGAAGTCTGCCACCGGGCGGATTGCGATTGATCCCGCTTCGACACTCAGTCAGTTTTCATGGATCGAACAGCGACCGTCGCGGCAGGTGTTTCGCGTGGTGCTCTCGGACGACGCAGTGGTCTCCGCAAATGAACTCATGTTCCCCGGCTGGCAGGTGACCGTGGACGGCAGTGATTCGACAGCAGGTACGTCCGGCGGATTTCGTCGCAGCGTACAGGTTGCCGCGGGAGAACACACGATTGCGTGGACGTATCGTCCGAGAAGTTTTGTGCTGGGGTTGTGTGTGAGTCTTGTGGTGTTGGTGATGATGGGTGTGTTCGCTTTTCGACGTCGTGTTTAGCGGAGTGAGCGGCATGCGTCAGCTTGCCGGTACACTGCGATTTGAACGCACAACGACGATCTGTCTTGAATCGCATTGTACCGGTGGGCTTACGCCGCACCGCTCGCCGAGGAGTGTTTTTATGAAAGCTGCAATCATCACGACAACCGGAAAGCCGGACATCATCCATTGGAAGGATGTGGCAAATCCCATTGCAGGCAGTGGTCAGGTGCTCGTGCGTACCGAAGCGGTGGCCGTCAATCCGATCGACACCTATATTCGGGCGGGGATCGTCAAAGCGGCGTTGCCGAATCCTTACATCATCGGCTGCGACATTGCCGGTGTTGTCGAATCCGTCGGCCCGAACGCAGAACATTTCAAGCCTGGTGATCGCGTCTGGGGCAGCAATCAGGGATTGTCGGGGCGTCAGGGAACCTTTGCCGAATTCTGCGCGATCGATGAACAGTGGCTGTATCCGATTCCCGACGGAGTCAGCAGCGAATCGGCCGCCGCAGGAGCACTCGTCGGAATCACGGCACATCTGGGACTCTTTCTGCACGGCGGATTGAAGGCGGGCGAAGTGGTTTTCGTCAACGGCGGCACCGGCGGTGTCGGTTCGGCTGTCGTGCAACTGGCCAGGGCCGCAGGTGCGACGGTGATTACGACGGCAGGCTCGGCGGAAAAAGCGGCCGAATGCCAGCGCCTCGGGGCAGCGCATGTGATCGCATATCGGACAGAGGACATCGATCGGCGGTTTGCAGAAATCACGGCCACCACCGGTCCCATCCAACTGTGGTTTGAAACATTGCGAACCCCGAGTCTGGATCGCTGCATTTCGCTGATGGCACGGCGCGGCCGCATGATTTTCATGGCCGGTCGGGACGCACGTCCCGAATTTCCTGTGGGCCCGTTCTACGTGAAAGATCTTCGCGCCATCGGGTTTGCGATGTTCAATGCATCACCGGCAGAACAGAAGGTTGCTGCGACTGCTCTCAATACGTTGCTCGCCGATGGACGCTACAAGCCCCTCATCGGAGCGAGACTTCCGTTGTCTGAAGCCGCGAAGGCTCACCAGCTTCAGGAAGACAACACACTCAATTCCGCCGGCACGCTCACGGGCAAGATTGTACTCAAGCCATGATCTCAATCAACCAGCTCACTTTCACCTACGGAGACGGAACGTTTCGATTGCGGATTCCGCATCTGACTCTGGAAACAGGTCGGGCTGCAGTGATCGTGGGGCCGAGCGGTTCAGGAAAAACGACGCTGCTGAATCTGATCGCCGGCATCCTGCCTGGTTCCGGCGGCGAAATACGAGTGGGCAACACCGACGTGCATCGATTGAACGACAATGAACGCCGCCTCTTTCGACTGCAGAATATTGGCCAGGTCTTTCAGGATTTTCAGCTGATTGATTACCTGAACGTGCTCGACAACGTTCTGCTTCCGTGCCGTATTCATCCGTCGGTCACCGTCACGAAAACACTCCGGGAACGCGCCAGTCTGCTGTTGCAAAGCGTCGAAATGTTGAGCTTCGCGCGGCGATCTGTGACGCGTTTGTCACAAGGCGAACGCCAGCGCGTGGCGATTTGTCGAGCCTTATTGCTGTCGCCTCAGGTTGTGCTGGCAGATGAACCGACCGGCAACCTTGATCCGGTCAATGCCGAGAGAATTGTCCGGTTGTTACGGACGGAAACAAGTCGTTTCGGCGCGACCCTGATGATGGTGACGCACGATCATTCTCTGTTGCCGCAGTTTGATCAGATCATTCCGTTCGATCAGTTTCTGGAACGAACGGTTGCCGACAGAAATGATCCTCAGGCAGCCGAGGGCGATACATGAAGAACGCCCTGTACCTTGCATGGAAGTCGCTGCTGTGGCATCGTGGTCGTTCCGTCACGATTTTGATCAGTCTTGCCATCACGATCTGGCTTCCAGTCACGGTTCGCCTGGTGCTGGATCAGTTCCGCCGTGAGATTTCGGAGCGGGCAAACGCGACGCCGCTCGTGCTGGGCGCGAAGGGCAGCCGCATCGATCTGGCGCTGCACGCCTTGTACTTTGATACGCTGCCACCCGCCGACACCACAATGGCAGAAGTCGAATCGATCGACAACCTGTCAACCGCAAATGCCGCAGCCTATGCCATTCCGCTGCACGTCCGATATCGCACTCAATCACGTCCCGGAATTGAAGGAGCGGTGATCGTCGGGACGTCGCCGGAGTACTTTGAATTCCGGCGTTTGAAAGTCGCTGTCGGTCAGACAATCAGTTTGCTCGGTGACTGCGTCGTGGGCAGCAATGTAGCGACGAAGATGCAGTTGCATCCCGGTGATTCGATTCTTTCGGCACCTCGCAACGCTTTCAATCTGGCCGGCGACTATCCGCTTAAGATGAAAGTCGTCGGAGTTTTGGCGCAATCGCATTCGCCCGACGACGATGCCGTCTTCACCGACGTGCGCACAACATGGGTCATCGACGGAATTGGCCACGGCCATCAGGAATTGAATACGAAAACCGATTCGCAGTTACTTCTGGAGAACGACAGTGGCACCGGATCCGTCACCGCGAACGCTGCCGTTTTACCTTACACAGAAATCACGGCGGACAATATTGACTCATTCCATTTCCACGGCGAACCGGCCTCGTTTCCTCTCACCGCGATCCTCGTTGTGCCGGAAACTGAAAAAGCCCGTACGCAGATTCTGGGCCGCTATTCGTCGTCACAGGCCACAGCTCAGTGTCTGAAACCGCCGGAAGTGATTGACGTACTGCTGAGCATCGTATTCCGGATTGAACAGCTGGCATGGGTGTGTTCGATCGCGGCTGGGATTGTCACCTGTCTGCTGCTGGGACTTGTCGTCAACCTCTCGATGCGTCTCCGAGAGACAGAAATGCTGACCATGTTTCGTCTGGGCTGCAGCCGCACGACGATCGCCATGTTGCACGGGTCAGAGATTGTGTTGCTGCTGGGTGTTGCATCTGTTCTGGCCAGTGTGGCGGCAATTTTGACGCTTCGATTCGCAGCCAGTATTTTGAGGTCGTTGTTGTTTTGAGTGTTAAACGTGATTCCTGTACCTTGTACATTCTTGTCCGAGTCGTCGTCAAAGCGTCTTGAAATTGAATGGCAGGAAAATGGCGTGCAGGAATATGAAGAGCGGCGTGAGTACCTGCGTTCATTTTTCTGCCGCACATTTTTCTGCGAAAATGAACACTGACAGGATCCTGATCCGCGCAGATCGGGCGACTTGTCGCACGAAGCCATGGTTTCTCCCCGAACGAAATCAACAGGATCGAAGCACTGATAATCGAACATGAACACAAGCTACAGGCGAGCTGGAATGAATTCTTCAACGGTTGAAACTCAATTGCCGCAGGCGACACACGCAAACGTCAGCGATGATGTCCTGGCTGTCAATTTGTCTGATGGGCGAATGATTTCGGTTCCGATTGCGTGGTATCCTCGACTTTCGCATGGAACATCGGTGGAGCGAAGTCATTGGCGGCTGATCGGGCATGGCCGCGGAATTCATTGGCCGGATCTCGACGAAGACATCAGCGTAGAAAATCTGCTTGCGGGTCAGCCATCGGGCGAAAGTCAAGTGTCGTTCAAGTGCTGGTTAGAACAAAGGTCGAATCCGCAGATCGATCAGTGAATGAAAAAGGCCGACGGGTCAAAGAGGGCACATTTCCTGGTACATGGCACCGACCGTCGTCCCGCTGTAAGCGGGGTGCAGTCGCCGATTTCGGTAGGTCCTGCTTGCCGAGCAGGACATCGCGGCTACGCCGCGACCAGCGATGCGTCGTGGTCGAAAGGACGGCCACGCGGCGACGTGGAGCGGATGTGCGACCCACGGCGGTTCGCCTTGCGGCGAAAGTCCTTTCCGGCAGAAAGGACCTACCAAACACAGTCCTTTCCGGCAGATGGTTCACACAGGATTTTCTATACCTTGCGCGGGCAGTCATACGGTGTAGCCGGATTCGTGAGAATTCGGAAGCAGGCCATGAATCAACCCGAAGTCTCACAACTTCGGCGACACGAAAAAGCCTCACTCAGACCTGCGTAGAGAATAAGCACTGGTGCATAAGTAAGTTGGCACAAATCGTTTAACGGCGAGCCGTAGGCGTAGGCGGAAGCACGCTGGAT
>JAYSPO010000282.1:0-15117 GCA_043722015.1 Candidatus Kuenenia sp.
GGGTTGGAGGGCGCTAGCCCGAAACCCCGGGGCTTCCTTCGCTCCGCTCAGTCCAGCCCCGGCCACCCGCTCCATCAAAGCAAGGGTGACCGAGCACCAATCGCACATCACTGAGCCTGCTCTTTTGACGGAAACAATTTGGCATCGGCAAGTTCCGGTTCAAATGTGCGCTGGCTGCCTTTCGGGCACAGGCGGATCGCACGGACGTCCATCACGGCACCGCCGGGTTTGGACTGCGGTGTCAGTTTGAGTGACATTGTTTCTCCTCCAGCATTACCGGCTTTCAGGGTTACGTTTCCCAGGGTGCGCCAGATGAAGTTCTGAAAATGACCGGTCTCCTGCACGACAAAATCCTGTGACTGGCCCGCCACGTGCAGAGTCACCCTGCTGCCACCATGACCTTTGCCACATCCCTGCAGGATATCAATTTCGTAGTCGCCTGCTGCGGTACACTGAAAAGTCCACTCGGCGGTATCGTGTTCGTCACTCCAGTAGCCGACGGTGTTCTTGTGAGGCTGCGGTTCGAAACGCAACTTACTTCCCTGTGTCGCCGCATACTTTGCCGGAAGCAGAATGATGCCGGAATCTTTCTCCGGTCGTGCGATCACGGTTTTGTTAAACAATTCAATCGGGGCATCCAGCTCGGCCACGATTACGGTTGGTGTACGATCCGGAGGTTGCGATACATCAATTGTCCATTCTGCTGGTTCTGATTTGACCTGCATCGTGGCATTGTCTTCTGCAATCCAATGGACACTCCTGACCACGTTGGCCAGTCGCGGCAGCGTGATTTTGGCAGGCACGGGTTTTCCCTCCGGCAACACGAAGTACAAACGATTTTTGTCCTGCCGAATCTCCAGATCCGGCAACGCCAGCCCTTCAACCGTCTTCGCTGTCGCAGGCAGTTCCTCTGCCATCGCAATTGTGCCGGTGAGACCGGAGCCCACAATCGCGCCGATTCCCAGCATTGAAATAAGAATGACTGTGCGTGAGTCGAATACGACGTTGGCCATCTTTGTCATAGAGAATTCTCTGTAAACGTTTAAGTCTGCGATTGCGACACGGACATATGTCGTCACGATATGATTGCCGACGGCAAAGTGGAAGCCACAGTCCTGCAGGTGAGAGACAGCAATCGCTGACTTTGAAGAATCGCACAAAGTCGGTGGGGTACATACCGATCCTGCGGGGGAAGCGTGTCAAATGCAGTTAGGGCAGTTTTTTTGTAGCCCGCATTGTTGAGCCGCGTGTTGCGTCCTTGTTAGAATTGTGCCTCGCTGCACCGCGCAGTGCGTTTCATTTATGCCGAACCAGCTTTTCCACCCAGCAACAGGTTGCATCTTGTCATGGCTGTTTTGCAGAGAATGGTTCGCGGAAAAACGCAGCAATTTGTGCAGTTATCGCCGGGGACGATCCGGATTGGCCGAAGCGAGGAAAATGAAATACGGCTGACTGCCCTCGCCGGCAGCAAATTGCATGGGACAATTGAGTGCTTCGAATCCCATTGCGAAGTGACTGATCTCGACAGCCGCAACGGTACATTTGTCAATGGGATTCGCATCTACCGCAAGCATCACCTGCGGGACGGTGAGATACTTGATTTCGCCGGCGAAACATTCGTCTACCTGGATTCGGCGATGGGATCGGACGAGTCATTGGGTTCTTCGATCAGCCGCCCGGCAAATCCGCCGAAAGTCCTGACGCCACTGCCGGACAATCTTGAACCTGAGCAGTCCATCCGCCGCAAGGTCGTGCGAACCGGTGACGTCGTGAGTTGTCATGATCTGAAGGGGTCTCCTGGCATCGACGGGCCCCGCGTGATCGCAGCGATGAACATGTACGACCTGCCGCTGGCTACCTGGAATTACGCAGATTCCACTCGCAAAATTGCGCATGTGCTCAGGCTGACCCAGGCAATTATTGCATTTCACGAACATCGCAGAATCAACGACGTACTTCAAGTCCTGCTCGACCTGTTTGCAGCAGCTTCCCATGCGATCCTGGCCATTGATGATGAATCGGTAGATGGTTTCAGGATTATTGCGGCCGTTTCACGACCAGACGGAGATGCCGTATTTCTTTGTCATTCGCTGATGCACCGATCCGTCACGGACTGCGAAGGACTGTTGGTGACGGATCATTGGAGAATTGATCCAAACACCAGGCCAAAACTCACAGAATTGAACCGACAGTCGTTACTATGCATGCCGATCCCGGGCCCGGATCAAACTTGCCAGGGCGTTATTCAGCTCCAGGCAAACGATCCCGGTCGCCCATTTTCTGAACACGACCTCCAACGTCTCGCCGTTCTTTCTTATGTCCTGGGAGCCACACTCCCTGGATTTCGGCACCTTGCATGACTGAGCCAATTCCATCGGTCGTAGACATCCTCGGTGCCGGCGGCGTGATTGCTCGCAGGCTGAAGGACTATGAACCTCGTCCTGAACAACTTGAAATGGCGTTGGCCGTCGAATCGGCACTGACCAAACGTCATCATCTGATCGCCGAAGCAGGAACCGGTGTCGGCAAGAGTTTCGCCTATCTGATCCCGGCCATCCTGGCAGCGCAGGCCGAGCAAGGACCGGAGAGCAAGAAGCGTCGCATCATCGTTTCGACGCACACGATCAGTCTGCAGGAACAGTTAATCCAGCACGATATTCCATTTTTGCAGTCCGTGTTGCCGGTGGAATTTTCAGCGGTGCTGGTGAAAGGACGCGGCAATTACATCAGCCTGCGACGTCTCGAAAAGGCCGTGCAGCGTTCGTCACAAAAATCACTGTTTGAACCGGAGGGACAGCAGCAACTTGCCAAAATCCGACAATGGGCTCACAAAACAACCGATGGCAGTCGATCGGATCTGCCGTTTCAGCCGAAACCGGATGTCTGGGACGAAGTGCTCAGCGATCACGGCGACTGCCTGCGTAAGAAATGCCCGACCCACAACGAGTGTTTCTACTATGCGGCGCGCCGCCGTGTCTGGAATGCTGACCTGCTCATCGTCAATCATGCGCTGTTCTTTTCGGACTTGTCACTGCGGCGTGACGATGCCAGTATTCTGCCGGAATATGACACCGTCATTTTTGACGAAGCACACACGATCGAAAGCGTGGCCGCCGATCATCTGGGACTTTCCGTCACGGAAGGCCAGGTCGATTATCTGCTCAACAAGCTCTACAACGAACAGGCAAATCGCGGATTATTGATCACCTACAACCTGAAGGACGCGCAGAAGCAGGCATCGAAAATCCGGTCGATCGCGATGCAGTTCTTCATGGACACCGGCGAATGGGCTGAACGTTTCTGTAAGAAAAATGGACGCCTGATGCGCCCGATGGATGTGACGAATGAACTGACGCCGGAACTCAGTCGCCTGGCCATCATGATCAGTGAAGCTGCTGCCGCTGCGACGACTGAAGCCAATCAGGTTGAGCTCAAATCCGCCGCCGACCGTTGCAAAATTCTGGCGGACAACGTCCAGTCATGGACGCGGCAGTCGGTCGAAAACTCCGTGTACTGGGTCGAACGATCCGGAACCTACAGGCAACGGTTATCGTTACTGAGCGCCCCGGTGGAAGTCGGGCCGATCCTGCGCGAACATCTGTACAATGCGATTCCGTCCGTCATCATGACCAGTGCCACGCTGGCGACGGGTGTGAAGGATTTCAGTTTCTTTCGATCTCGCATCGGCCTGACGGAAGGCCGTGACATTCGACTCGGGAGTCCCTTCAACTACGAGACGCAGACGCGACTCATTCTCTCCACAAATATGGCCGATCCAGCCGTGGATCCCAAACGCTTTGAACAACAGTGCTGCGAACGGATTCAACGGCATCTGCTGGATACTCAGGGCCGCGCGTTTGTGCTGTTCACAAGTTATTCGATGATGCAGTTCTGCGCCGATCGCCTGACTGGTTGGCTGGCTCAGCATGACCTGTCACTTTATTGTCAGGGAAAGGGTCTGCCGCGTTCAGCCATGCTGGATCGCTTTCGAGCCGACGAACGGGCTGTGCTGTTTGGAACGGACAGTTTCTGGCAGGGCGTCAACGTCCCCGGTGATGCGTTGCAGAATGTGATTATCCCACGACTTCCGTTCAGCGTCCCCGATCATCCGCTGCTGGAAGCTCGACTCGAAGCCATCCGGGCTCGCGGCGGCAATCCGTTTCGTGATTTTCAAACACCGGAAGCAATCATCAAGCTGAAACAGGGTTTCGGGCGCCTCATTCGCCATCGAAACGATACTGGCCGCGTCGTCATTCTTGACCCGCGCATGCTGACAAAGCCCTACGGTCGATTGTTCCTCGCCAGCCTGCCAAAATGTCGGACAGAAATCGACAATGGGGAATCGATTGAACCAATTGATTCTGATGTTTCGTAGAGTCCTGGTTCGGCGATCACTGGAATTGTGTTGTGTTTCGACTCATCAGAAATAGTTGCAGGCGCCCTGTCAGTGAAGTCGTGGCATGATGCCATGAGAGTTGACCACCGTGTGCCACTGGCTCTGCCAGTGCTCCCGTATTTGAAGGAAGCACTGGCAGAGCCAGTGGCACACATCAATTCGCGACCGACAGAGCACTCGTTTCCAATTTCCGCTGAGCCGATAAACATGGACAGAACTGCCTGGCAGTTCGCTGTCTTTCCCGGCCAGCGCATTTTGCCAAAGAGGCCAAGTTGGTTCAAAGTTGGTTTCTGACCAGCTACATTCATTCTGCCACACCTCCGAATGGTCAGGCAGCCGCGATTCAGGAGAGAACGATTCTCTCCGGGAATCGTGAAACAAACGGATTGGTTTCGTCGTGATCGTGAATAGGAAAGGAATCTGATTTTATGGATCAATCAGCCCAACCTGCACCGCATCTGTTGAAGGGACTCAGACGACTTGTGAATGACATCCGTGTCAGTTCCACTGTGAATGGATCAGGTTTGACGGACGTCGTGTGCGGAACAACATCGCTGCTTTCATTTGGAGACTCCGCAGTCTCTTACTGCGGCCAGTCGATTGACGATCTGACCGAGCAGCCTTCGTTTGAAAGGGTTCTCTGGCTCCTGTTGCATCAAACGTTGCCGACGGAAGAGGAACTGGCTGATAGTTGTTCGATCATGGCGGATTCTGCGGTCATCGATCAATCGGCACTGGAAATGGTATCGCACCTGCCGTTATCGGCACGACCGCTGGATGTTTTTCCCTTGTGCATTTCGTTGCTGTCGTTCTTTGATCCTACACCGCAGGACAGTTCACCGGATGCCGCGCGGTCCCGGATTGTCCGCTTGCTGGCACAGTTGCCGATGATCCTGTCGGCAGGATTTGGCGACACTTTCGAAGAAAGCAGTCTGAGACCGACGGGATTGTCATCGGATGAAACGGAATTGTCGTGGGCAGGTCGATTGCTGCATCGCCTTCGCCGCTCGGAAGAACGACCGTCAGCGGCTGAAGATTCCGCGATGAATACGCTGATGATTTGTCAGTGTCTGACTGAAATGCGGCCTGCCTGCTTCACCGCTCGGTTTGCCGCGAGCGCGACGACACATATCCTGGCTGCGCTGCAGTCTGCGGCGACAGTGTTCGTGTCGCAACTGCGGAATGATCCATATCTCTGGACCAGCGAACTGCTTAAAAATTTCCGCGACCCAGGTCAGGCCGAAGCATGGTGGCGACGTCGCGAAGGGCAACCGATGCCTTTTGGATTTTCGAATTCCAACGATGATCTGCGAGCGGACATTCTGGCGGAAACAGTGCTCACACTTCTCGGCAGTTCCGACCGCATTCGCCTGGCGGGATGTGCGGCCCGGCTGGAGAAAGTCCTGGCGACGAATCTGTTTTTTCCGACCGCTGACTGGGTCTCGACGAAAGTGATGACGCTGCTTGACATACCACCCGAGCGCCAATCGATTGTCATCGGCATGGCTCGTCTTGTGGGCTGGTCCGCGCAGGCGATTGAACAGCAGGCCTCCGGTCTCAGCCTGCTGCCGCGTCTGAATTATGGCGAAGCGGACGTTTCGTGATGCCGGGAATGCAGCGTCGAACAGCTGTCAGAGCACAATAACCTTTGCTTCGACAGTGTTTCGTGGTCGTGCGACGGACATGAATGTCCATCCTACATATGCGAATGTTGCGCGTCGGGGAATGAACCGTTCCGGACTTCCTGAATGTAACTTTGGACCGCGTTCGTTGCCTGGTTACGAAGGTCAGCAAACTGCTTGAGGAATTTTGGCTGGAAATCGGGGTTGAGGCCCAGCATGTCGGGGCCAACGAGAACCTGTCCGCTGCATCCGGCTCCCGCCCCGATCCCGATCGTGGGGATGGACAGGGCTTCAGTGATCCGCGCAGCGATGTCCTGCGGCACAAGTTCCAAAACGATGGCAAAGGCACCGGCATCTTCAGCGGCCCGAGCGTCATTGAGCAGTTGCTGTTCGTCCCGCTGAACTCTTCCCATGCCCCCAAGTTGCCGCACGGCCTGCGGTCTCATGCCGACATGCGCCATCACGGGGATTTCTGCCCGCCCGATGGCACGGATCGTCTCAGACTGGATTGCACCGCCCTCCAGCTTTACCGCATCGGCACCGGTTTCCTTGATGATGCGACCAGCACTGCGGACGGCTTGTTTTGGGCTGACCTGATAGGACATGAACGGCATATCAACTATGACGAGAGCCCTGCGAACCGCCCGGGCGACTAACTCACCATGATAAATCATCTGATCGAGCGTGACCGGCAGCGTGGTAGATCGCCCCTGCACGACCATGGCCAGACTGTCGCCGACGAGAATACTATCCACGCCCGCTTCGTCCATGATTCCGGCCCACAGATAATCGTAGGCGGTGAGCATCGTGAGTTTTTGACCCTGAGCGGCCAGATCACGGAACACCGGAACCGTGATTTTTCGAGGAGTCTTTGTCATGGATGAGCGAATCAGAAGCCCTTAAGGAATTTCTGGAGGTCCGGATCAATGTCGTCATCAGCACTCTGCGCCAAGTCTGCGGCTCCCTCTTTATCCGGGCTGTTGAGCTCGTCGACCATTTCCACGTCCAGAAAGTCATCGGCAACAACGTATGCCTGACCGGAGACCACTGCAGCGGCAAACGGCTGCGGAAAAATGGTGTCCAGACTGTCATCTTCGGAAAGTCCTGCGTCCTCTGTATCGTCACCATCCCTGGCTTCTGCTTCATACCTCTGCTGACGATCGCAGCCAATCTCCACATCGGGGCCATCGGCGATGCTGAACACATTCAGGTCGTCAGAAGAATCAACGATCGTAGACTCCCAGTGCGGCTCTTCATCGTCAGCCTTTTCGGATTTGTGTCCAATGTCACCCTGAGGCACCGCATAGCTCGCATCACTCCTCAGACTCTCTTCGGAAAGGCGTCGACCGAAGTCAATGATTTCAAGGCGACTGTCCATCAGATCAGGCACCGGCGAATTCAACTCCGCCAGACCGGCGGCCAGAAACGGCCCGCCAAGGTTGTCTGCCGTAGCTTCGTCCGGTTCCGCAGAATCACCGCCCTGCTCCATATTGTAATCCATCGGCACGTCGGAATCCGCTATTCGTGATCGGCCGGAAACGGTGCTGCCATCTTTGGCGATGACTCGTCGTGGAACGTTATCGCCCCCGCTTTCTACACCGAGGGATTCATTCGTTACGCCCGCGGCAATTTTTGATTTCGCACTGTCTGTGGATACGGCCTCGGCTCGCATATGAATTATAAATCGAATTGGACCGAGAGCCAGCTGCGCACCATCGACAACGTCGTAGCGTTTGCCCGCAGCGATGCGCGCACCATCAATGTAGGTGCCGTTACTGCTGTCAAGGTCAGTGACGGAGACAGAGTCACGCCCCACGCGCAGAAAACAGTGGCGTCGGCTGACTTGAGGCGCAGACAGGCGCAAGTTGCAGTCTGAACCACGACCGATCACAATGTCATGTCGAACCGTGATTCGACGCACATTGGACGGCTGATCCTGCAGTTCAAGTACTACCTTCATAGGAACGATTCCCGCTCAGTGACAGGGCCGCCAGTGCAGTCTGCTCAACTCTATTCGTCGGCTCTTAGCTTATTCTTCACATTTTCTTGCCATTGACAGTCGCAGGGAGTGCAGCTTTTCATAAGTTGAGACCAACTGCAAGAGGGTGAGGCAAATTTGCTGCAATTGCTGCAATATTTGTTCGGCCGGGAAGAGCAAAGCTTACCAGGCACGCCCGGTGGCGGGATATTTGCAAAACCACACTAAACCAGCATACAGACCGCATCCGGACAAGCCTACAATCCTATGTTCTTCCGCAAAGTTTCTCTGACCCGTCCACCAAACTGACAATTTGCCCGCCAGACAATCCATGACGATCGACTGGGAAGCCTTCACAAACCATACACTGACGACTGCCGAAGTACGGTTGCTCGGAGCAGTTGATCTACCGTCTGTGCTGGCACTGCAAAAGCTGATGGTACATGAAGTCCGATGTCAAAGTCGGACAAATGCGGCAATTCTGATCTGTGAACATCCGCCAACTGTCACCGTCGGGGAGGGGGCTAGTCTGCTGGAACTTCCGGAATCGCCGCGGGAACTGGAATCTCGACTGATCACGGTCCACCGCGTGCGCCGCGACGGACATGCAATTCTGCATCAGCCGGGGCAGATCGCCGCGTACATTGTGGTGTCGCTGCCGGAATGCCGTATGGATGAAACAGTATTTCGAACATGCCTCCAACAGGCGGTGATCGAGACGTGTCGAGAAGTCCAGGTCGTCGCTTCGACAACCGGCGACGATCCATCCGCAGTCTTTGGACGACACGGAGTGGTGGCCGAACTGGGAATTCATGTCGATCACGGGGTCACCAGCTTCGGGATCTTCCTGAATGTGAGCTGCCGTCTGGACGAAGCGCGCGGGATCGGACGCGGTCTGCTGGGTCAGCGCGTGTCATCTCTGAATGCCGAACGCGTCCGACCAACACAGATGCCGCAGGTGCGATCGGCGTTGATTCAGCAGTTGTGTACACATCTGGGCTATCCCGACTATCATCTGCACACTGGCCATCCTTTTTTAAAACGAACCCGGACCCGGATCCATGACAAGTTTGCCAATCCTCAATCAACCGACGAATGACACGACGCTGCAGGCTGCCTCTTTGCACACCGCGCCGCTGAATATCGTGCCGCTCAACGCGATGCTGCAGACGGACGCGCCTCAGCGTCGTCTGCCACGGTGGCTGAAACGTCCGTTGCCGCAATCGGGCATGGCCTACACCAGCGACGTGATTTCCGACCTGCGGCTGGAAACGGTTTGCGAAAGTGCGAAGTGTCCGAATCGCACGGAATGCTGGTCGCAGAAAACAGCCACGTTCATGATCGGTGGCAACGTCTGCACGCGGCCTTGTGGATTCTGCTCTGTGCCGAAGGGCAAAACCGAACGTCTGGAACTTGACGAACCGGAAAGAGTCGCCGAAGCCGCCGCGCGGCTGGGCCTGAAATACGTGGTGCTCACGTCCGTCACGCGTGATGACCTTCCTGATGGTGGTGCCGATCACTGGTATCGTACGGTGCTGGCCGTCCGCGAACTCACCGGAGCCCAGGTCGAAGTGCTGACGCCCGACTTTCTGGGGAATCGCAAAGCCATCAGCCGCGTGATCGAATCGCGTCCGGACGTCTTCAATCACAATACGGAAACCGTGCCTCGGCTGTATCATCGCGTCCGCCGCAATGCTGAATATCAGCGCACGCTGGATTTGCTGAAGCAAATCAAGGACGAAGCTCCGGACATGCCGACCAAGAGCGGCCTCATGTTGGGACTTGGCGAAACTCGGGAAGAGCTGCTCGACGTCTTTGCCGACCTGCGCGGCGTGGGATGCGACATGCTCACATTGGGACAATATCTGCAGCCGACTCCCGATCACCTGCCGGTCGAACGCTATGTGCCGCCGGAAGAATTCGATGAAGTCGGCGAACAGGCCCGCACGCTGGGCTTCAGCATGGTGGCCAGCGGCCCGTTTGTCCGCAGTAGCTATCATGCTGGTGAAATGGCCGAAGGCATGGAACATGCCACCGGGCGACGGCAGGATTAGTCATGCTGCTCGCCATTGAGACATCCGGAACGCAGGGTTCTGTTGCGATTTTTGATGGCCAGACGCTGCGATTCGAACGCATCCTCGGCGCGACCGGGACCAGGCATGCTCAGACTCTGCCTGCCGAAGTCGCGGCGGCACTTACTCAATGCGGCCTGCAGCCGCGAGATATTCGATCTGTGGCCGTGAGCATCGGACCGGGAAGCTTCACCGGACTGCGCGTCGGACTGACGTTTGCAAAAACCTTTGCATGGCTGAATGATGCCAGGCTGGTCGCCGTCGATACGCTCCGCGCAATCACACAGCAGGTTCCGCCAGACATGGACTATGTGACGGCAATCGTGGATGCGCAGCGGACGGAATTCTTTGCCGCGACGTATCGCTGGAATGCTGAACGCGGGCTTCGATGTGCAGTCAATGACGTGCACCTGGCGAGCGTGGCTGATCTGCCGACGGACTATCCGATCGTCGGGCCCGCCGGCAACAAACTCAAAACGGCCGCACCTGATCGCTTTCATGTGCTCGACGAATCCCTGTGGCAACCGCACGCCGTCAGTGTCGGACGCATCGGTCAGTACATGCTTGAGCAACAGCAGTTCTCAGATCCTGACAGTCTGGAACCTGTCTACATCCGATTGAGCTACGCGGAGGAAAAACGTCGACTTTCGTAGCGCGGTAAAGGTGGGCCAGTTTATGAATGTTCTCTTGATCCTGAGTGCCACGAACAGATGTCCTCGGACTCCGCTTTCACTACACTATAATCCGCGCGGTCATGAGTGAGACAATTGGCGAGCGGCATGCGTCAGCTTGCCGGTACAAGAACGCGGTACCGGAGGGCTCACGCTTAATGGCATTTAGTTTGTGAGCGGAATGGCGCTAGCCGACCGGTGTCGGCACCTTAAATTGCAGGAAAACACCGGCAGCTAGCGCCTTGCCGCTCACACGGAATTCCAAAATCCAGCGCCATTGGGCTCGCGCTGGTCCGCTTGCCGGACTCATTTTCGGCCGCAGGGACTATAATGTGACACTGACATACCGGATTCGCCGATTGCTGAGTCGAGATTTTCACATGGATCCTGCCCCAACTGAACCGATGCGTGATGCCCGTGCCCAGCAACTTGCGAAGCTGGTGGAACGCAGTCAAAAACTTATGTCCCATGCATGGATGATTCGAACTTTCGTCAAACATTCGGACGAAGTCGAAGACTTCCCGCAACTCAATGAAATGGCTCGGACGATTTTTGATGTGTTCCGCGCGGTCGAGACACAGATCCACGACCCGGCAGGATATTTCAAGACAGTTCGCAAGAAGCTGAGTAAACTGCAGTCGGCGGCGGAGCAGTTTGCGAAGGATGCGTGGCACGCATCGACGCATACAAATTTCCAGCAGGCGGTGGTTGCGTCGAGATTTCTGGTTGAACAATTGTCAGAACTGCTGGCGGAAGCAGAAATTCTGTTGCCTGCACCAGTCGCTCCCCCAAAAATCACGCTGCCACGCAAAGCAGCGCCGCCGCCACAAAATGACAGCCAGGGAATACCAGAATGAAACCCGCCGCACCTGCACCTCGACCCGCACCTCGATACACAACGCAGGGCTATGGAGCTCAAAACGCGCCCGGCTGGATCGGCGTGTCACGCGGAGCGGCGCTCGGCATCGCCATCATCACCACGCTGAATCTGCTGGAAGTCTTCGCCTTCAACACGAGCGCCGTGAATAACTGGCTGTGCAACTTTCGCATGATCACGCAACCGCTCTGCATGGCGATCCTGACGATGCTGGCGACCGCGACGCTGATGTATTCAGTGAAACCTGCATTGCCGGTGACCGTCTGGATGGCCACGCTGGTGCTTGTCACAATTGTCGCCGTATTTGCCGGCTGGGATTTGTGGGAAGTCACTCAGCGCGTTCCGGAAAATCTGCGACAGACGGCGATGAGTCGTCCGCTGGGGATCCTGATGTTGTTCGCAGTCGCTGGTATGGGAATCCTTGTCGGTGACTCGCCTTCAGCATATGGCAAGTCGTCGCTCCTGATCATTGCCGGCAGCAGCCTCCTGGCAATCATGGGATTTGTGGTGGTCACGCTGCAGTCGGGTTCGATCGGTGATCCGATTCCGTCCGATGCGGCTCCGGCAATTCTGGTTCTCGGTTGCGCCGTCGAGAGTGACGGCACGCCGTCCGAAGCCTTGACAGACCGCATGTCGACGGGCGATAAGTTATTTCTTGACGGGCACGGAAAGCTGCTGATTCTGTCCGGAGGCCCAGGCGCAGGCAACGTCACGGAATCCGCAGCCATGAAAAAACTGGCGTTGGCAGCCGGTATACCGGAGACGAAATTGCTGCTGGACTCTGCCGGGATCAATGCCGCAGGCTCAATTCAGTATGCCGCCGCGCTGCCGGAACTCAAAGAAGACCGACGCATCATCGTCGTGAGTCACTGGTATCAGTTGGCGAGAATTCGCATGCTCGGCCGCCAGGCCGGGCTGCAGGTGATCGCGGTTCCGGCCGAACAGCAGCACGCACTGTTTAATCAGAATCGGCTCTATGCGGAGGAAGTTACGGTGTTTCTGGCGACCTGTGTCAAATCCGCGAGGAGACTGGCTCAGAATTAGTAACCGTTTACGACGTTTCGAGAATGACAATTTGAACCACAGATGGACACGGATGAGCACAGATTGTTTGCTGATTTCCATCTGTGTAAATTTGTGTTTATCTGTGGTTGCTTGCGCAGGTTTCGTTCTGAGGCGTGAACGGTTTCCAGAATTTGAACCCTTTATGCGGGCTTCGCTCGCAACCCAATTATCCGCAGACCGCCAGCCCCGGTTTGCGGTGCATGAACCGGGGCTAGCGGTCTGTTGATTTAATCGTTTAACCCGACCCGAAGGGAAGGATTCGCACGAAATTGCCTCGCCTTTGGCATCGGGTTAAACGAATTCGATGCCCTTGAGGACTAAATCAACACCCCGCTGGCGCCCTGTGGCTGATGGGCAGGAATCTTCTCACAAAAACTGGATCTTTAAAGTTTGCAGAGCAAAGGACAAGCAATGATCAGATCACTTATTTTCAGCTTCTCATGTATCTTATTCGTGGCTCCTTGTATCACGATTGCCGATGAAGCCAAACCGGCGGAGTTGAAGCCAACCGGTGCAGAACAGAAAAACGCCGAACGCAGGACGCGGACCGACTGGGCGGAAATTAAACTTTCCGGATCCTATCCGGAACACCAGCAGATGCCGGGACTGTTCGGTGATCTTGTCGAAGGCCTGTCAACGTGCATGGACCGACTGCATCAGGCGGCCCGCGACAAATCGATTAAGGGCGTGATCCTGCATATTGATGGCGTCGAGATCGGCTGGGCTCGGCTGAATGAGCTGCAGTCGGCGATTGCGGAAGTTAAGACAGCTGGCAAACCGATCTGGGCCCGGATGAACGACGGCGGAAACAAAGACTATCTGCTGGCGGCGGCGTGCGACAGAATCCTGATGCCCGAATCCGGCACGCTCATGCTGACCGGCCTGCGCGCCGAAGTGATGTTTTACAAGAACCTGTTTGAAATGTTCGACGTCAAAGCCGACATGCTGCGCGTTGGTGCCTTCAAGTCGGCAGCGGAACCATACACACGGTCCGAAATGAGTCCCGAGTTTCGTAAGGAAATGGAAGAAATTCTGGACGACTATTACGCAGCGATGGTCAGCCAGATTGCTGCAGCGAGAAGATTGCCTGAAGAAAATGTCAAAGCCATCATCGACGAAGGCCTGCTTTCCACCGCACGCGCAAAAGAGCTGGGGCTGATCGATGATGTCGCTTACCATGACCAGCTGAGCGAACTGATTGCCGGGGGCGACACATCGTTGGACGTGCGGTTCCGCGAAGACTATCGAAAAAAGATGGCGAGCACGGAACTGGATTTGTTTTCGCTCATGGAGTTACTTTCCGGCGGATCATCACAAACCACAAGCACGAAACCACGCATCGCCGTACTGAAGCTGGAAGGTGCAATCGTGTCCGGCAGCAGTCCGATGAGTCTGTTTTCAGAAGCCTCGATTAATTCTGACAAGATCGTGCCGTTGATTGAAAAAATCGGCAAGGACGAAAACGTCAAGGCAATTCTCCTGCGCGTCGATAGTCCCGGCGGCAGCGCGCTGGCAAGCGATCTGATCTGGAGGGCGCTGGAAGCAACGCATAAGCCTGTCGTGGCCAGTATGGGTGACACTGCAGCCAGCGGCGGTTACTACATTTCGATGGGAGCGGATACGATCTTTGCAGAACCTGGTACGCTGACCGGTTCGATCGGAGTCCTGGGCGGCAAGATCGCACTGGATGGTCTGATGAAGAAATTCGGTGTCACGACATCCGTGATTCAACGCGGCAAGAATAGCGGCGTGATGAGTTCCGTTGCGGCGTTTTCAGATTCTGAACGCGATACGATGCAGCGGATGCTCAATACCGTCTATGAACAGTTCACTCAGAAGGCGGCGGCGGGGCGACACATGGAGTATGCGGATTTGGAAGGATTGGCACGCGGCCGCGTCTATACAGGTCGTCAGGCGAAGGCACTCGGCCTGGTGGATCAGCTTGGCACGCTGGCAGATGCTGTCGCTTACACGCGGAAGCTGGTGGGCGATGAAGCTGGTAAACTGGAACTGGAAGACCTGCCAAAGGCACAAAGTCCACTGGAAATGCTCATGGGGCAGACAACTGCGGCCAGTCAGCCGCTGGCGGAATTGGCCGCATTGCTGCCGGAATCCGTCCGGCCGGCCCTGCGACATTTCGCCGTGCTGCGCCAGATCGCCGATGAACCGGTGCTGATGATTCTGCCATTTGACGTGCGATTCGAGTAATACGTTGAACCGGTCGAGGCTCAACATTCCCGTCTCAATGGCAAAGCCGCTTTAAAAAATGGGTCAGGAACCAATAGTGCGGAGCACCCCTTGGGCCATTTGGCTATTGGTTCCTGCCCCCTTTTTTAACAACGATCCGCCGCCGGGCTAAGAAGTATCGTCTGGCCTCAACATTATGGGCAAAAAAATGTTGGGCAAAAAAATGGCTGCTATTTTTCTGCCCATGCA